>DEWO01000112.1 GCA_002363695.1 Prevotella sp. UBA3208 | reverse complement strand
GTGCCGACTTGCGCAGATTGGCAGCGACCTCCTGCTTGACGCGAGCCGCGCTCATCTGCTTGTTGTTGCGCAGTGCCATTGCACGGCAACTGTCAAGCGAAAGCAGTCGCTGGGCTTCTGCTTCCTGAGTGATTCCTGCAGTCAATAGGATGATACCAAGGCCTATGATTCTGTTTCTCATTCCTTTATTTATTAAAAGTAAAATTGCGTTGTCCGATAGCCTGTCCGTCACAGAAGATGCTGACATTGTACTGTCCGCCACCCAGATACTCATTCACAGTCCAGTAGAGTGTCTGGCTGATTTCCTCACCTGTGTACTCAACATCTTTCTTCATCGACCATGCCAGTTGCTTGCCGGCATAGGCAAAGGTTCCACCACCATCCAGCACTTCACCTTCCGGGGGCATCACGCGAACAAAGAAAGTACGCATACCATTCTGGGCAGTGACATTCTTGGTGACTGTGAAGCTGACTGCCAGCGAACGGGCGTTTTTCATATATTTCTCCGTCTTGCCCTTCTTGCTGAGTGGGGTCAGCGTGATATTTGTTGCATCAAGTTGTGCGGCAATAGCCACTTTCTCTGAGAGTGTTGCTTTCTCTGAAGTCAGCGTCTGGTTTTGCTGATTGCTCTGCTCCAACTCGGAGCGCACACGGTCGTTCTCTGCCACCAGACTTTCGTTGAGCCGGTTCAGCGAGTCTATTTGCAGGACATACGAGCGTATGACGGCTCGCACCGTAGCCAGTTCTTTCTTCAGTCGCGTAATTTCTGCCACATCGTTGGTGTGCGTCTTTTTCAGTTCGTCAAGCAATTTCTGCGTACGCGCCTGCTCTGCCGTCAGCTGTTCTATGATACTGTCGTTCTTGATATAGGTCTTCATCTCACTGTACTGGGCAGCGAAGTTCTGGTATTCCTTCTCCATCTCCTGCTTGTCCAGTGCGGCCAGTTCCTGCATATCGCGATTGGCCTGTTTTTCCTTCAAGAGACTCCATGCCAACCAGCCCATACCTGCCAATAGCAACACTATGACAGCAGCGACGATATTCTTATTCATAATGTTCTTAAACTCTTATTTTTCGAAAAACTTCTGCAAATTTAGCCTTTTTCTACGAAATGACCAAGCAAAACGACAATGTTTTTTATAATTTACCTAAATTGCATGATTATTAACGTAAGTGACTACTCTTACGTAAACCTTTACGGAAGTTGACGAAACAAATCAAAGTGAAAGTTTGGTAATCTCAAGAGAATGCCGTATCTTTGCACTCTTAAACAAACTGCTAAACAAAGTATTACTAATAACTATATGAAACAGCTAACGACAATACTTCTGCTGATAGTCGCAACACTAACGGCAACAGCTGGCGATAAGCCTATTGACCGCAAGGCGCTGGTCAGCCGCAACAACCCTGTTGTGACCTCTGTAGACACACTGGCTTCGCTGAGCGTGGGCAATGGCGGCTTTGCCTTCACCACGGATGTGACAGGCCTGCAGACATTCCCGGAGCACTATCGGAATGGTGTGCCTCTGGGGACACAGAGTCAATGGGGATGGCACAGTTTTGACAATCCTGAAGGTTATCGCATCGAGGAGTCTTACCAGATGTACGACTTCGGACACGGACATCGCGAGCTCTATGCCACCCAGCCCAAGACAGGGCGTGCCAAGGGAGCAGCCGACTGGTATCGCATGAACCCTCATCGCCTGCACTTAGGCTGCATCGGCCTTGAACTGGAGGGACTGAAGCCCAGCGACATCCAGAAGCCACGACAGATACTCGATATGTGGACGGGAGTCGTCAGTTCACAGTTCAAGGCCAAGGGAACGGCATACTCCGTACGGACGGTATGCCACCCTGAGCGCGACATTGTAAGCAGCCAGATAAGGGGGAAAGGAGCAGCCATCAACCTGCGTTTCCCCTACCCTACGGGCGGCCATTCTGACGATGCCTGCGACTGGAAGAGCAATGACAAACACCAGACGGAGTTGGTAAGTCAAACATCCAGCAGCGCAACGCTGAAACGGACCATCGACAAGACGGTTTATTATGTCGTGCTCAGCTGGGAAGGGCAGGCTACGCTGAAAGAGAAAGCCACGAACTACTGGGTCTTGACAACTGACGGACAGTTGCTGACCTTCAGCTGTGAATACCTCTCCAATATGCCTACGACGACCACCACACTACCCACCTTCTCCAATACCCAATCAGCCTCCGCCACTTACTGGCACGATTTCTGGACAAAAGGTGCCGCTGTAGACTTCTCGCTGTGCAAGGACAAGCGGGCCAAGGAACTGGAACGGCGAGTGGTGCTGAGCCAGTGGCTGCTGGCCATCCAGTGTACTGCCAGCACCCCGCCACAGGAGACCGGACTTACCTACAATTCGTGGTTCGGCAAATTCCACATGGAGATGATTTGGTGGCATCAGGCTTGGCTTCCCTTATGGGGGCACGGCAACCTGCTGGACCGCACCCTGCGCTGGTACGAGACGGTAGAGCCCATGGCACGCGAGATAGCCATGCGCCAGGGCTTCAAAGGCATCCGCTGGATGAAGATGACAGACCGTTCAGGCGAGGAAGCCCCCTCCAAGGTGGGAAGTTTCCTGATCTGGCAACAGCCTCACCTTATATACTTAGCCGAACTACTCTATAGAAATGAACAGTCAAAGGCAGAAAAAGAAAAGATACTGAAGCGCTACGGCCGGTTGATTGACGAGACAGCCATCTTTATGGCCGACTTCGCCACCTACGACAAGCAGCACGACCGCTATATTCTAAAAGGTATGATTCCCGCGCAAGAAACACTCAAAGCCGCAGAGACCTACAACGCTCCCTTTGAACTCTCCTATTGGCACTGGGCCTTACAGGTTGCCCAACAATGGCGCGAGCGCAGAGGACTGGAGCGCGTGCCACTATGGGACGACATCATAGACAAGCTCTCACCGCTGGCCAAGGACAAGGAGAACCGCTACTTAGCCGCCGAGTCGAACCCCGAGACCTACAGTGACTTCCGACTCATCAGCGACCACCCTGCCGTACTGGGGGCTGTGGGCATCTTCCCCATGAGCAGGCTCGTTGATCCGGAGGTCATGAAGCATACCCAGGCGTGGATATGGGACAACTGGAACTGGGACCACACCTGGGGCTGGGACTATCCGATGGTAGCCATGAATGCTGCCCGTCTGGGCATACCGGAAAATGCGGTCAGCGCCTTGCTCATGGACAAGCGCACCAACACCTACCTGCCCAACGGACACAACTATCAGGACCAGCGTCTGCGCTGCTACCTGCCGGGCAATGGCGGGCTGCTGACAGCCATTGCCATGATGTGTGCCGGGTGGGATGGCTGTGAAGAGAGGAATCCGGGCTTCCCCAAAGACGGCAAGTGGAATGTACGCTGGGAGGGCTTACACCCCCTGCCCGGCAATATTCAGAGACCTATAGCGTTCCCCGGGGCAGAAGGCTTCGGCCGCTACACCACTGGCGGTCGCGGCGGCAAGGTCTATCATGTGACCATCCTCGAAGACAACGACCAGCCGGGCACCCTGCGATGGGCCAATGCCCAGCAAGGCCCAAAGACCATCGTCTTCGATGTTTCAGGCACCATCTTCCTGAAGTCGCCCCTGCGCTTCACCCCGAATACGACAGTAGCAGGCCAGACCGCCCCCGGCGACGGCATCTGTCTGGCCGACTATCCCGTCATGGTCAGTTCCAACAACATCATCCGCTACCTGCGTTTCCGTCTGGGCAACAGAAAAGTGGCAAACCACGAGGGCGACGGTTTGGGCGGCAGTCGCTGTCACGACATCATCATCGACCACTGCTCCATCAGCTGGAGCATCGACGAATGTCTGTCCGTCTATGGCAATCGTGACTTCACCGTCCAGTGGTGTATCGTCAGCCAGAGCCTGAACAATGCCGGGCATCAGAAAGGAGCCCACGGCTATGGGGGCAACTGGGGCGGCAGCGGAGCATCCTACCATCACAATCTGATAGCCCATCATACTTCGCGCACTCCCCGGCTGGGCCCCAGCCCATTCACTCAGACCGACGAGCGCATGGACCTGCGCAACAACGTCATCTACAACTGGACGGCCAACGGCTGCTATGGTGGCGAGGCCATGACAGTGAACATTGTCAACAACTACTATAAGCCTGGCCCCGGCACACCGACCGACGAGCGCGGCCGTCGTATCACCGCCCCCAACATCCGCACCTCGCAATACACCCACCACGGCAGTCCCCGTCCCAATGTCTGGGACAAGATGTGGCACGTCTGGGGCAAATACTATGTCAGCGGCAATGTAAACTCGAAGTACCCCGAGGTCACCAAGGACAATTGGACGTATGGCATTTATAACCAGATCAGTCCCGATGCCAACGACGGCACCTATACGCCTGCCACCAAGGACACCATCCGTTTGGCAAAACCCATGCCCTTCGAACCTGTCACCACACAAACGGCAGAAGACGCTTATCAGTTAGTCTTAGCCCATGCCGGTGCCAGCCTGCATCGCGACGCGCTGGATGCTATCATCGTCCGTGACGTCCGCGAGGGCAAGGCCACCTATACGGGCGAGGGTTGTGCCCCGGGCATCATCAACACCCAGAACGATGTACGCATAAAGGGCGGCCCTTGGCCCGTGCTCAAAAACAAGCCCGCCCCCAAGGACACCGACGGCGACGGAATCCCCGACGAATGGGAGCACCGTCACGGTCTGAATCCCACCAACCCCGCCGACGGCAACACCGTCAACAGCGACGGCTATACCCATCTGGAAAACTACTTGAACGAAATTACCAAATAACCAAATAATAAAAAACAATGAAAAAAGTACTTATCACAATGCTGGGCGCTTTTGCCCTTCTGCCCATGATGGCAGGCAACAACAATGTAGCCCCGTGGGGCTGGGCAACCTGCTCCGACGAGTCTGGTACTGCGTACACTCTAAATGGAGGAAACTTCTCTAATGCATCGAGCATCACGTTAAGAGCCCTCGGTGATGGGAAAACAGATGACACACAAATCAAGCAAGCCATTGCCAAGAACGACATCATCATCTTCGACGGTTCCAATGGCGACTTCACCATCGGAGAGACTATAAAACTCCAATCAACGAAGAACAAGACCCTCATCGGCATCAACAATGCCTGCCTGTGTACGAAGTTCTTCCTGACCGATGAGGACAATGCCTACCTGAAAAAGCAGAACCTCGAAGGACTGAGCAGCACCGATCAATACACTGGAACCCTGCCCGATGGCACCACCCTGACCTGCGACCGACGGGCCTTCTTCACCAAGAAAGCCATCATGGAACTGCAATATCAGAAGACAGGAGCCTATTCGCTGCCCAACAAGTCGGGCATCTTCCACATCGAGACCTCCAGCGAGAACATCATCATCCGCAACCTCTCACTGATAGGCCCTGGAGCTGTCGACATCGACGGTGCCGACCTCATTACCAACCAGGGACAGCACGTCTGGATTGACCACTGTACTTTCCAAGATTCGCAGGATGGTGCACTGGACAGCAAGGTCTGCGACTGGGCCACTTATACCTACAACCACTTCTACTATACCGACCGCAGTTACTCGCATGCCTACACCTGCGGTTGCGGATGGGTCAGTCCTGACGGTGCCATGGTGCTTCACCTCACCTTTGCCAACAACATCTGGGGCGAGGGGTGCATGCGCCGACTGCCGCAGGCCGACAACTGCTTCATTCACCTCGTGAACAACTACCACAATTGTCCGGGCAACAGCGTGGGTATGACCATCAACAAATATAGCAGGGCTTTGGTTGAGGGCAACTATGCTGCTGCCGGTGTCAACAAGCCCCTTGATGGCAGTGGTGCCAACCGCAACGTCACGGCAAAGGACAACAGTTTTGCAAACTCACAGGCCGGTTCTGTTGTGACCGTACCATACAGCTACACCAAAATAGCTGCAGTTGACGTTCCTGCCACGCTGACCGGCGCCAAAGGTGCCGGTGCCACACTGGGCAACGATGCCACAGACATTCTCTCTACCATTCCCACTGTGGCTCGTGGTGAAACGGGCACTGTATACACCATCTCACCTGCTACGCACAACGAGGGTTGGAACTTCGGCGATATCAGCATCACCGTCTCGGGTAAGGATTATGGTGAAGGACACGTCACAGGCGACTTTACGGGCATCAAGTTCTCACGCAACACCGACTATACCATCAACCTGCCTCAGGGTGTCACGATAACTTCTGTGGAAGTGACAGGTTACACGAATGTGGACACGGGTGATTTGGCATACGTATCCAAGTTAGGCGCAAATGAATTCAACACGGAGGACGGAACATTCCCGCTCCGAACAGACAAGACCACCGAAAGCCATACATATACCCTTGCTACACCGGCAACCGGCAGCATGGCTATTCGTTTTGGCAACAACCAAGCTACGGCCACAATCAAGCTCATTGGTGGGACAACAGGCATTCATGCTATTGGGAGCGATGCTAAGAAAGACAACAACTTTTACACCCTGCAGGGTGTCCGCGTGGACCATCCCACGAAGGGCATCTATATCCAAAACGGCAAGAAAATCATCATTAAATAAAGGATATGAAGAAACTACTTTTAACAACGCTGCTGACACTCGGCACCTCTGCAGTCATGGCGCAGACGCTTCCGTATCAGAATCCTGCCCTTACGGCAGAGGAACGGGCAGAGGACCTGCTGGGCCGGCTGACCGTCGAGGAGAAAGCCAAGCTGATGATGGACGTGTCGCCCGCCATTCCCCGGCTGGGCATTCCCGCCTTCCA
>DEWO01000020.1 GCA_002363695.1 Prevotella sp. UBA3208 | reverse complement strand
CTTTTCTTACGTCGAACTCACGTAAGTATTAAAGTGTGGGGATTGGGTTTTTATGCAGGCGGATACCTTAAGCAACTTCCTGTTTCTTGGGCTTTCTGCCTCTTTTCGACTTGGTGAGGTTGAACACCTTGTCAAGCAACTTGAAGTTGTTGTCGTTGATAATGGAGAAGTCTTTGGTGATATAGACATCTGCAATTTCGTAGTTGCCAACGTGGTTGAGGGCTTCATCAACATCTCCCTTACTGAACTTCATGAGATTCCTCGATAGGGTGGCGAAAGTATGGCGGGCCTGGTAAAATTGGAGTTTATTGATACCAACAGCCTTGCCAATCGTCTTTAGGCCGATGTTCAGGTTCTGATTGAAGCACTCAGCACAGTAGTATTTCTTGTAGAATCTGAATATCCGGTCTTCGCCTTTCCATTTTTCCATGAGGGGCTGAATGTAGGGATGTACCTTGACCTCAATGTAGGCTTCGTCACTACGGCGGTCTTTGGTCTTGGTTCGCTTGTACTTGACAGTGCCGTTTTCCAGACAACTGACTTGGTACATGTCTACAGAGTTCATGCCCATCAGGCAAAAGGAGAGGATGAAGCAATCGTGGGCCAGTTCTGCCAGCGTATTCTTCTTGGGCTGGTAGTTGACCACCTTCATGAGTTGATCCAGACTTAAAGCCCTGACACCCTTTTTGAGCACTTGCTTGGGTGCCATGTAGCGCAGGAACGGGTCGTTCTTGATGACGATTTCATCATCAGTGTTGTACTCCAGCATCGCTTCACGGAAGATGTGGCGCATCTGTCCGATATAGAGTGACTGTGCTCTTGGGCGGTCATCAAGGAACGCCTCGAAGTCTTTGAGAAATGTAACGGTAATCTCTTGAAAGAAGAGTTTGCGGCATTTCAAGAACTTTTCGAGAGTGTTGAGCATGGTCAGATAGTTCTTGGCACCTTTAATCTTGGCTCTTGACACCCAATCCTCTGCATACGCAAAGAACTCCAGTTCCTTCTTCTCCTGCTTCTTGATGATCTTCTTTGTAATGGTATGAGCATCATCAGGGTCTCCTGCCATAGCCCCTGCAGTCAGGTTGCTCATGTTGTCGATGAGGTCTAACCTCAGTTTCTCGACAATACGAGCCTTCTCAATGGACTTGATCTTCTTCGTCTTTGGAGAGTATTCTTGTTCATTGAGTCTTACTCCTGTTTTTACTCTTTGTCGGGTCTTGCCCTGTCTTACCAACAGATAGACCTCACGCGTCTTTTGGGAAGATTCCTTCCCGAATTCAATGGAAATGGTTGCCATTTTGATAAACTTTTAAATTGTTAATACTGGAACCAATCCTCGCGTCTATATATAAGCCTTCATCGGGTCTTTTTTGCGTCAATTTCGACCCTATTTTTTTGCGGCGATTTTGCGGCGATTTTCGCCTTTTGAGCCATTTTTGCGGCGATTTTGCGGCGATTTCGGGGCTCAAATTTGGAAATGAGAACCAAAAATGGAACTCTGATTTCCTTATACGAAATATCGAGAAACCCTTTATTTATGGGAGTTTCTCGATATTTTCGGTGTGTGATCCCGTTGGGATTCAAACCCAAGACCTTCAGAACCGGAATCTGACGCTCTATTCAGCTAAGCTACGGGACCTTTGTTCAAAAAAGCGATGCAAAGGTACAAATATTAACTGAGAATTGAGAATCGGGAATTGAGAATTATGATTTGTTAACGGGTGACAGGGTCGTGCAGTTTGTTAGCAAAAATCAAGAAAATATTGTCATTTTGCAAAAATAATCGTCTTTTTGCTTGCAATTTAGCATAAAAGTAGTACCTTTGCACGTAAATTTTGTAATTTGTAAATAGTCAAACAGTAAATATAGGAAATGAGTCAACTGATAAAACCAATCGGATATGAGCCGTTGCTCGACACGAAGCAGACGGAGCAGGGCATCAAATTGATTAAGGAGTTTTTCCAGCAGAATTTATCCACGGAGTTGCGTCTACGACGCGTGACGGCCCCGCTGTTTGTGTTGCAGGGACTTGGCATCAACGATGACCTTAATGGAGTAGAGCGTGCAGTCACCTTCCCCATCAAGGACTTGGGCGACGCCCGTGCTGAGGTGGTGCACTCGCTGGCTAAGTGGAAACGCCTGTCGCTGGCAGAGTACAAGATTGCTCCAGGCTATGGCATCTATACGGATATGAATGCCATCCGTGCTGACGAGGAACTGGACAACCTGCACTCGCTGTATGTGGACCAGTGGGACTGGGAGGCCGTCGTCACCAAAGAGCAGCGTACGGTGGCTTACCTGAAGAATGTGGTAGAGCGCATCTATGCTGCCATTTGCCGCACGGAGTATCTGACGTGCGAGACTTATCCTCAGATTAAGCCTTTCTTGCCTGAACAGATTACGTTTATCCATGCAGAGGAACTGTTGCAGATGTATCCTGACAAGACACCTAAGGAGCGCGAGGATGCTATCTGTAAGAAGTATGGAGCAGTATTTATTATTGGTATTGGTGGCAAACTGTCGAATGGCGAGAAGCATGACGGACGTGCTCCGGACTATGACGACTGGTCAACGGTGGGCGAGAATGGACTGGCAGGACTCAATGGTGACATCCTTATCTGGTATCCTGTGCTGGGACGCTCGTTTGAGTTGTCGTCTATGGGTATCCGTGTGGACAAGGAGGCATTGCTGCGCCAGTTGAAGATAGAAGGCAAAGAGGAGCGTGAACAGTTGTATTTCCACAAGAAGTTGCTCAACGATGAGCTGCCCCTGTCCATAGGTGGTGGTATCGGTCAGAGCCGGCTCTGTATGGTGCTGTTGCACAAAGGACATATTGGTGAGATACAAGCCAGCATCTGGCCAGACGATATGCGGGCAGAATGCAAGGCACTGGGTATGTCGCTGATCTGATTAAGCTAATTGCAGATCCAGAAGTTCCCTCAGTTTCTTGACTGAGGGATTTTCTTTTTCCATCAGTTCGAACTGCTCACGGCGTGAGAGGGCTTTCTCTTGCTCCTGGTGTTCGGCAATGCGGATGGAGAGGGTGATGTCGTTGTTCTGAAGGTGCAGTTTCAAGGTGCTGAGGATATTGCCCTTGATGTTTTCTATCTGCTCTCGAGCCAGTTCGTTCTCCACCGTCACTTCGATGGCAGGGAACTCGGTGATGGTGGGGCTCATGTTTTTCATGCGTGAGGCTACGCCACTGAGTTGTTGAGGCATGCGGTTGCACATAGACAGCCATTCCAGTTCGAGTTCGTGCTGTCCGAACTTCTGCATTTGCTCTGAGGTCGCTTTCTCGCCTTGTGCGGCTTCTCCTTGAGCAGCAGCCTGAGGGGTGGTGCTCTTCTTGCGAAGGTTGTTCCATGAGAAACTGATACTGCTCATGCTCTTGGGCTTGATGAGAGGTCTGGCCGTCTTCGGGGTTGCTGTAGGACGGCTTGTGGGAACGGTTACAGTAGGTTGGGTTGAGGCAACAGGCTCAGCCGCAGCTACCTGTGGGGCTGCTTGACGTGGCTGAGACTGTTGTATCAGTTGCTTGAACAGGGATTTCAGTCTTCTGGGCTTGCGCCCACTGGCTGGCCCCTCGTCGGGCTGTGTTATCTGTGCGACTTCAATCAGGGTCAGTTCCACCAGCAGTCGCTTGTTGCTCGACTGGCGGTACTGAATGTCGCATTGGTTCATCAGGCGGAGCGCTTCGTACAACATACGTGTCTCGCACTTCTTGGCCTGCTCCTGATAGCGTGTCCGCTGCTGGTCGCTCACCTCCAGCAGGGGCAGTGTCTGCTCGTCCTTTGCCATCAGCACGTTGCGCACATGCTTGGCCAGACCCTGAATCAGCAGACCGCCGTCGAAGCCCTTGTTGATGATGTCGTTCAGCAGCACCATGATATCCGCCACCTTGTTGCTGACAGCCAGGTCAATAATCTTAAAGTAGTTCTCTGCGTCCAGCACGTTCAGGTCCTCAATGACCTTCTGGTACGTGATGTTACCCTGACAGAACGAAGCAGCCTGGTCAAAGATGCTCAGGGCATCGCGCATTCCACCGTCAGCCTTCTCGGCAATCACTGCCAGCGCCTCTTCCTCGTAGCTGATGCCCTCGCGCTCAGCCACCGACTTCAGGTGGTTGATGGTGTTGCGGACGGTCATGCGCTCGAAGTCGTAAATCTGACAGCGGCTTAGGATGGTAGGCAGAATCTTGTGCTTCTCCGTCGTGGCCAGGATGAAGATGACGTGTGCGGGTGGCTCCTCCAGCGTCTTCAGAAAGGCGTTGAACGCTGCCGTTGACAGCATGTGTACCTCGTCGATGATGAACACCTTGTACTTGCCCACCTGTGGCGGTATGCGTGTCTGCTCCATCAGCGTCTTGATGTGCTCCACAGAGTTGTTCGAAGCAGCATCCAGCTCAAAGATGTTGAACGAGCGTTGTTCGTTGAACGCCTGACAGCTCTCGCAGTGTCCGCAGGCCTCTCCCTCGTCCGTAGGCGTCAGACAGTTGATGGCCTTCGCAAAGATGCGGGCGCATGTCGTCTTTCCCACGCCTCGCGGGCCGCAGAACAGGTAGGCATGAGCCAGTTTCCCGCTCTTCACCGCGTTTTTCAGAGTGGTCGTTAGCGCCTGCTGTCCCACCACCGTATCAAACGATGTCGGGCGGTATTTTCGCGCTGAAACAATATATTCTTCCATAGTTAAAAACAAATTTCGCTGCGAAGTTACAAAAAAATGAGCGAAATCAAAAAAAAGAAAAGGAAATAGTAACTAAACAATGCTAAATAATGAGAAAAAGGCGATTTCTCTGCATCTTGCCTGTTTATTTAAGGAAATGAAGGAACGACTGCTTTATTGCAGCCGTTCCCTCTTATAGGTGAGCCATGAGAAATCTTCTCTGTGAGGCCCATCGTCCCAATACTCTGTAAAGTCCAGAGAACAAACGGGGAGGTTGTCGCCTTGGCCGTCTCGGAATATTTGTTCCGTTTCTTGTGCAGCCTTATAAGACATCATTTCCTCTTCCCATTTGCCAATCGGTTCATCGTAGTATTCACTGAACTTTTCGGCATACAAATAGTAATAGGTGGTGCCGTTGTATATACTTGTCAGGTACTCAACCCTGTCATCCCACCAGTCGTATTCAGGATGTCCAAGGGCTCGCCAGAGTTGGCTGCATCGCCGGTATAACAATTCGCATTCCGTTTCTGAAATGACATCCCTGAGCCTTACTCTATTGTTGTCAAACCAGACATAGCGCCAGTCGTCATAGTCCTTGTCTTCTATAAGCCCTGCTGCAAATCTCCAGATTTTTCTGGCCCACCAGAAATGCCCCGTTTCTGCACAAAGGTCACCTATATACATGGCCTTTTGGAACTTTCGCTTGCAACTTTCTGCGCATCGGATGGGATGGATTTCCCGATTCACCAAGTCTTTGAGCAGGCGGGCTTCCATGTGAGTCACTACACCATTGGGTAGGCATCTGCATACCCGATAGGGAATTCTTGGACGAGCCAAGCGACTTCGTCGATTACTTCTTCTCATAATTTGAATGAATTTAGTGTAACAATAATACAAAGAACGCTCACTCACCAGTCTTTTTAGACTGATGTTTGCGGGTCTTACAACCCAATTGTTACACTGCGCTATTAAAGCGGATTTTTAGCTATGTCATCTTGCTCTATCGAAAAATCGACTGCAAAACTACACAAATATTCTGATTCCGCCAAACGTTTTCAGCTATTTTTCTGAAATATTTTCGGACTGAGCCCTTATATGGATTACTTTCTTTACAGGCCTTTGCCAAGGTGTAGCCAAGGTGTAGCCAAGGAGTTCCCAAGCCCTACCCAAGTCCACGGAGCACCTTAGGACTTGGCTACACCTTGGCTACACCTTGGGTAGGACTTGGGTAAGACTTGGGTAGGGCGAACCATGTTGCAGTGGATTATGTCCGAGTTCTGCCCCGGATTGCATTAAAAAAGCCCCTTCTACAGGGGCTTTTTCCGGGGTTTTAGTTGCGGAGGCAGGACTCGAACATGCGACCTCCAGGTTATGAGCCTGGCGAGCTACCAACTGCTCCACTCCGCGGTGTTATTTCTATTAAGCGGGTGCAAAGGTAAGCATTATTTTTGAATTGGCCAAACATTTGTGGCACTTTTCACTAAAAATTGGTATTTTTGAACATTTTAGGCTTAATTATTTGCTGAATTCAACATTATTTCTTAATTTTGCACACTGCATTTGCCATGTGCAATGACGGAGTAATATAGGAGAGAGAATATGTCAATATCGAAAACGAGACAGAAATTGGTAGACGTAGCCCGGCAGCTCTTTGCCATGAATGGGCTGGAGAATACGACGATGAACGATATTGCTCAATCATCGGGCAAAGGCCGTCGTACGCTGTATACTTATTTTAAGTCGAAGGAGGATATCTACTATGCTGTTATTGAGAGCGAGTTGGAGCGTCTTTCTGATAAGCTGGACGAGGTGGCAGCCAAGCGCATTCCGCCGCAGGAGAAGATTATCGAGTTGATATACATGCACCTGAGCATGATTCGTGAGACGGTGGTCCGCAACGGCAACCTGCGTGCCGAGTTCTTCCGTAACATCTGGATGGTGGAGAAGGTGCGCAAGAACTTTGACGATGCTGAGATAGAGTTGTTCCGCAAGGTTTTCCGTGAAGGCAAGGAGGATGGCGAGTTCGATATTGACAATGTAGACCTTGTTGCCGACATTACGCACTATTGTATCAAGGGTCTGGAGGTGCCGTACATTTACGGTCGTATAGCGCACGGCATGAAGGAGGAGGACACGAAACCTCAGGTAGCCAAAATCGTATATAGTGCATTGGGGAAGAGAAGAATATAATCAGGCGATTGTAAGTCGAGAAGGAGAATTTTTGTATACAATATAATAATAAAAGAAAAATTATGGGATTATTAGAAGGTAAGACAGCGTTGATTACTGGCGCTGCACGCGGTATCGGAAAGGCTATCGCGCTGAAGTTCGCTGAGGAAGGTGCAAACATTGCGTTTACGGACCTCGAAGTGAATGAAGAGACTGAAAAGGAAATTGCTGCCAAAGGCGTAAAGGCTAAGAGCTACGCTTCGAACGCTGCGGACTTTGCCCAGACCGAAGAGGTGGTGAAGGCCGTGAAGGAAGAGTTTGGCAGCATTGACATTCTGGTGAACAATGCCGGTATCACGAAGGATGGCCTGATGTTGCGCATGACTGAGCAGCAGTGGGATGCCGTGATTGCGGTGAACCTGAAGTCTGCTTTCAACTTCATCCATGCCTGTGTTCCTGTGATGATGCGTCAGCGTGGCGGTTCAATCATCAACATGGCTTCGGTAGTCGGTGTGCATGGTAATGCCGGTCAGGCTAACTATGCTGCGTCGAAGGCCGGTCTGATTGCGCTGGCTAAGTCTATTGGCCAGGAGATGGGGCCGAAGGGTATTCGTGCCAATGCCATTGCCCCCGGCTTTATTGATACGGCCATGACGCAGGCTCTGCCCGACGACATCCGCAAGGAGTGGATTAACAAGATTCCTCTGCGCCGTGGCGGTCAGGTGGAGGATATTGCCAACGTGGCAACGTTCCTGGCCAGCGATATGTCGAGCTATGTTAGCGGCCAGGTGATTCAGGTCGATGGCGGTATGAATATGTAGTACTGCGGATTTATAGAAACAGTCAGAGGCGCTTCATGGAAGGAGCGCCTCTGTTTTGTTATTGTGTGCGGCTGGCTTGTCCGTCCGCCCTTGCTGCTATTCGATGTTGGGCGTGTCCCAAATCTTGGTCTTGGTGCAGGTGACGTTTTGTGTCAGTCTGCCTACTTTTAGGGTGAAGTCGCCCTCTTCGAGCGTCCAGCGTCCGTCGGCACCGACGAAGGCGAGGCTCTTGGCGGGCAGCCGGAAGGTGACGGTCTTCTGCTGGCCGGGTTCCAGTGCTACCTTGGTGAAGTCGCGCAGGCGGCGGTTGTCGGGAACGATGCTGGCCACGAGGTCGCTGGAGTAGAGCAGGACGGCCTCCTTGCCGGCGCGGTTTCCTGTATTCTTGACGTCGACGGTGACGGTCAGCACGTCGTCAGCGGTGAAGCGAACCTTGTCTGCGCGGAGGTTGGCGTATTCGTAGGTGGTGTATGAGAGTCCGTATCCGAAGGGCCACTGCAGGCTGACTTTGGCGTCGTAGTTGTAGGCGCCGGCCATGGTGCCGACCTCCTCGCTGACCTTGTAGTCGTAGGTGTTGAGCGAGTTGATTTCGCGTGGATAGGTGTATGGCATCTTGGCCGAGAAGTTGGCCTCGCCGCTCAGCAGGTTTGCCAGCGCGTCGGCACCGTAGTTGCCGGGCAGGAAGATGTCGACGACGGCCTTGGCCAGCGGTTCGATGTCGGCGATGAGCCTTGGGCGCCCCTCGTTGAGCACGAGGATGATGGGCTTGCCGGTCTTGGCCAGAGCCTTGACCAGGTTGCGCTGGTTGTCTGACAGCCAGAGGTCGGACAGGTTGCCGGGCGTCTCGGTGTACGAGTTCTCGCCGATGCAGGCGATGATGACGTCGGCCTGCCGGGCGGCGCTGACGGCGTGGTCAATCTGCGGCTCGTTCTCTTCGTAGTACTGTCCCTGCTCGTTGTAGGTGACACCCTGTTCGAGGATGATGTTTTCCTTACCATATTTATTACAGAGGGCCTCGTATATGGTGTTGTACTTTTCGGCCAGGTCCTCGGCTCTGGAGCCCTGCCATGTGTAGGACCATCCGCCGTTCAGACAGCGCATCTGGTTGGCGTTGGGGCCGGTGAGGAGGATTTTTGTGGCCGGGGCGGCCGGCTTGTTGGTTTTGGCCGGGGCGAGGGGGAGTATGTTGCCCTCGTTCTTCAGCAGTACGATGCTCTCTTCGGCGGCGCGGAGCGACTTCTGTGCGAACTCGTCAGAGCCGAACTTCTCGTATCCCTTGCCGCCGGTGTTGGGCTCGTCGAACAGTCCCAGGCGGTATTTCAGACGGAGTATGCGGCGCACGGCATCGTCAATGCGGCTCATGGGCACCTTGCCTTCCTGTACCAGTTCCTTCAGCAGTATGCAGAAGTCTACGCTGTAGGGGTCCATGGACATGTCTATGCCGGCGTTGACGGCCAGCCGGATGGCATCCTTCTTGTCCTTGGCCACGTGCTCGCGCTGGAACAGGTTGTTGATGTCGGCCCAGTCGGTGACCAGCATCCCGTCCCACTGCAGGTCCTCCTTCAGCCACTTTGTCAGCAGTTCATGGCTGGCGTGTACGGGTGTGCCGTTGATGCTGGCCGAGTTGACCATCATGGTCAGCGTGCCTGCCATGGCGGCCTGGCGGAAGGGCTCGAAGTACTTCTCGCGCAGCATCTGCGGCGACACGTATGCCGGTGTGCGGTCCTTGCCGGACCAGGGGGCGCCGTATGCCATGTAGTGCTTGGTGCTGGTGCCCACATGGTAGCGCCCCAAGTGGTTGGGGTCGTCGCCCTGATAGCCCTTGATTTCGGCTACTACCATCTTCGAGTTGACCACGGCATCCTCGCCGAAGCTCTCCCAGATGCGGGGCCACCGTGGGTCGCGTCCCAGGTCGACGACGGGGTTGTAGACCCAGGGGCAGTTGGCTGCGCGGCTCTCGTATGCCGTCACCTCGGCCATCTCGCGGGCCAGTTCGGTGTTGAACGACGCTCCGAGGTTGATGGGCTGCGGGAACAGCGTTCCGCCCTGTGTGTAGGTGACGCCGTGGTTGTGGTCCAGTCCGTAGACGTCGGGAATGCCGGTGTATCGGATGGACTTCTGCTGTATCAGCCTGATCCACTTCTGCCACTGCTCTACGCTGGCGGCCCGTGTGGCCGGTGCGTTGAGTATGGAGCCTATCTTGTACTTCTGTATGGTGGTGTCCAGTGTCAGCTCGTTCAGTTGCCACTGTCCGTTAGCGTCGCGCTGTCCCATGATGTCGAGGTTCAGCTCGAGCATCTGTCCTACCTTCTCGTCCAGCGTCATGCGGGCGAGTTGTTTTTCAATCTTTGCCTCCAGTGCGTCGTCGCGTGGAATGGCGGGCTGCTGTGCCAGTGCGATAGTCGCTGTGGTCAGCAGCACCAGTGTCAGTACGTTCTTCTTCATGTTGTTTTCGTTTTTTGTTTGTAATATGTGTGCAAAGGTACGAAAACTTTTCGATAATATATATAATTAAGGTGTAAAACTTTTCCGGCGGGAGGCTCTGCTTTGAGCAGGGCGTCGCGGCACCTCCCCTCGTTGTTTTATTGTCTCAGTGTCTCAATGTCTTAATGCCCGCTGCGGCTACCATAAATCCTTGATTGATAGACCGCTTGAAAATCCAATAAACTTTGTTAAATATAGCGTGCCTGTTGAATATGTGTGCTGTTTTTTTTGTATCTTTGCACGCTGAAAACCAAAAACGAAGTTTTGAGTTTTCGCGATAAAGTGTATTCGAATATAATAATAAAATAGGTAAAAATGAAGAAAGTAATGATGATTGCAGCCGTTGCTGCAACGCTGGTTGCTTGTGGAGGCGGTGGTGGCCGCCCCAGTTTTGGTGACAACGAGTATCCTGTTGTAACGGTGGGTACTTCAGAGGCTGACATGCAGTCTACTTATCCTGCTTCCATTAAGGGCGTGCAGGATGTTGAAATCCGTCCGAAGGTAACGGGATTTTTGGTACAGATTAATGTAAAGGAAGGTCAGACGGTAAGTGCCGGCCAGACTTTGTTTGTGATTGATAACGAGACCTATCAGGCACAGGTGCGCCAGGCTCAGGCTGCTGTCAATACGGCCCAGCAGCAGGTCAACACGGCCCAGCTGACCTACAATAATTCCAAGCAGTTGCACGAGAACAAGGTCATTGGTGACTATGAGCTGCAGACCTCGAAGAACACCTTCGAGAGTGCCAAGGCCCAGCTGGCTCAGGCCCAGGCTGCACTGGCCTCTGCCAAGGAGACGCTGAGCTTCTGCTATGTCAAGAGCCCTGCTGCCGGCGTGGTGGGTACGCTGCCTTTCAAGAAGGGTGCTCTGGTGAGTGGCTCGAATGTCCTGACCACAGTAGCCAATATCTCGTCGATGGACATCTATTTCTCTGTGACAGAGAAGGACGCGATGGTGATTTCGCAGAAAGGTCTGAACAGCTTCCCCGCCGTGAAGCTTCAGCTGGCTGACGGCAGCATCTATGCCCATGAGGGTAAGGTGAGCCGTATGAGTGGTGTCATTGACGCTGAGACGGGTTCTGTCCAGCTGATAGCCTCGTTCCCCAATCCCGAGAAGATACTGAAGAGTGGTGCCACGGGTAACCTGATTGTTCCCCGTCAGAATCTCAGCGCCATCATCATCCCTCAGGCATGTGTCTCTGAGGTGCAGAACAAGAAGTTCGTCTATATGCTGGGCGAGGGCAACAAGGTGAAGTACACCGAAATCAAGGTTGACCCCCAGAACGACGGCAACAACTATATCGTCACAGAAGGTCTGAAGGCTGGTGACAAGTACGTGTCCAACGGTATCACGAAACTTTCCGACGGCATGGAGATAGTGCCCATTACCCCGGAGCGCTACCATCAGAAGATAGACGAACAGGCCAAGGCTATGTCGGCTGGCGACATCGTGGGAGCGATGAAGAAATAAATTAGGGCTATTGGCTGTTAGCTGTTAGCAAAGCTAAAGGCCAAAAGCAAAATGCAAAAAGCAAGAATTATGACTTTTACAACATTTATCAAACGCCCGGTGCTGTCGACGGTGATCTCCATCCTCATTGTCTTGCTGGGTTTTATCGGACTGGTGTCGCTGCCTATTGAGCAGTACCCCAATATAGCACCGCCTACCGTAGCGGTATGGACCAGCTATCCCGGTGCCGACGCTGAGACGGTGAAGAACTCCGTTGTCACGCCGCTGGAAGAGAGCATCAACGGTGTAGAGGGTATGGACTATATTACCTCTACGTCCTCTGCGGGCTCGTGCCAGTTGTCAGTCTTGTTCCGTCAGGGCATGAACCCTGATATGTGTGCCGTCAACGTGCAGAACCGTGTGTCGCAGGCCCAGGCCCTGCTGCCTGCCGAGGTGACACGTATCGGTGTGACGGTGACCAAGCGTCAGACCTCGCAGGTGCTGATGTTCACGCTGACCTCTGATGGTCGTTACGACGACGAGTTCCTGACCAACTACAATAACATCAACATCATCCCCGCCATCAAGCGTATTCAGGGTGTGGGTGATGTACAGTCTCCTGGTCTGAAGACCTACTCCATGCGTATCTG
>DEWO01000140.1 GCA_002363695.1 Prevotella sp. UBA3208 | reverse complement strand
CAACTAAATTGCAGAAGAACCACCTAAATCAGGAAACTACAGCGATACGATAAAAAACGAGTCTACGGCTCGTCGGTAGTCCGACTGCTTCGGACTTTTAGTCCGTCCAGCTCGGACTCGCAGTCCGTCGGGACGGACTGCGCACGGCATTGGGAAACGATTCTACGACTACATTCACTCGGCGGGCGGGGGGCGCCCGCCGAGTATAAACAAAAATCTGAAGGAAGCGACGAGCGCTCTCAAACTTACTGACACACCATAACGCCGCAGGGGCGTAAAGGAAAAAACTTGCGAAATGTTTGGATGTTTCGGCAGAAGTTCGTATCTTTGCATTCAAATAGGAAAAATGAGTAAAAAAATGACCAAAAAAGAACGCCAAGAACTATTTGCTCAGGCAAATAAATTCTTTGTGGATATTGCCAAACTTGTGTTTGGAGGTGTCATTTTGGCTGGAATTCTGAAGCAGGATGTAGATTTTAGAATGCTCATTGGTGGGGGTACAATAGTAATGGCTATTATGCTGTATGCTGGTTATCCCATGTTTCGAAACAGTAAAAAATAGGATGAATTATGGGTATAATGTATGTTTTTGCAGTAACTGCTTTCTTTGGCTTAATAGCCATTGTATGGGCTTTATATGAAGGTCATAAATTAGACCATACTATAGAGTAAGTTTTAGAAGGATTATTCTCCCCCTACGGCGCCCCGACTGAATGACAACAGCCGGGGTGCTTTGTGTCTGTGTGTGTCGGTGGAAGGAGGGGAGGTGCTCATGGTTAAATCGTGGCATCTCCCCGTTTTTTCGTGCTGTGAGATTACTTAAAACACGAGTCCAATTACTCCGGTGGGAGAATTTGTTTTCAGTTTATAGAGGAAATATACGAAATAATTCGTAACTTTGCAAACTGAAATTATAATTGAAAACAAAGATGTACGATATTCAAAAAGTACGTGAGGACTTCCCCATCCTGTCCCGTCAGGTGTATGGCAGGCCATTGGTCTACCTGGACAACGCCGCCACTACACAAAAGCCGTTGTGTGTACTGGATGCCATGCGCGAGGAATACCTGAATGTGAATGCCAACGTCCACCGTGGCGTTCACTACCTGTCGCAGCAGGCCACTGACCTGCATGAGGCAGCCCGCGAATGTGTCCGGCAATTCGTCAATGCCAAGAAGACGGAAGAGATAGTCTTCACCCGTGGCACTACAGAAGCCATCAACCTCATCGCCTCTTCGTTCTGTGAGTCACAAATGAAAGAGGGTGACGAAGTGCTGGTGAGCGACATGGAGCACCACTCTAACATTGTCCCCTGGCAACTGCAGGCACAGCGCAAAGGCATTGTCGTCCGCCACTTGCCCATCAGCGACCGGGGCGAGCTGACTCTCGGAGAAATAGACCGCTACATAACGGAAAAGACCAAAATCATCAGCATTGCCCACGTCAGCAACGTATTGGGAACCATCAATGACGTGAAGTTTATTGTACGGAAAGCTCACGAGCACGGAATACCCGTCATGGTAGACGCAGCACAAAGTGCCCCCCACATGAAAATTGACGTTCAACAGTTGGACTGCGACTTCCTCGCCTTCAGCGGGCATAAGATGTATGGTCCCACTGGCATAGGCGTGCTGTACGGCAAGGAGCACTGGCTGGAGAAACTGCCTCCTTATCAAGGTGGTGGTGAGATGATAGACAAGGTATCATGGGAGCGAACCACATTCGAGCGGCTGCCCTTCAAGTTTGAAGCCGGCACCCCTGACTATGTAGCCACTCACGGTTTGGCAACTGCCATCAACTATCTGAAAGCCATAGGTCTTGAAGCCATCGAAGCCCATGAGCAAGACCTTACGCGCTACTGCATGGAGCGACTCAAAACCATTGATGGAATCAGGATTTTTGGTGAGTCAGAGCACAAAGACGCGGTAGTTTCCTTCTTGGTGGGCGACATTCACCATTTAGACATGGGCACGCTGCTCGACCGTCTCGGAATTGCCGTTCGTACCGGACACCATTGTGCCCAACCCTTGATGGACCGTCTGGACATTACAGGAACGGTTCGCGCGTCTTTTGCCCTTTATAACACCCGCGAGGAAATTGACATCCTCACCGCAGGCATTCGCCGCGTCAGCCAGATGTTCTAACTTTTACTACGAAAAAAGATGCTGGAAAGTCATTACTATCAAGGAAAAATAGAGGCTGGCTGTGACGAGGCAGGCCGAGGATGTCTGGCAGGCAGCGTATATGCTGCTGCCGTCATCTTCCCTGAAAACTATCAGAACGCAGAGCTAAACGACTCGAAACAACTGACGGACAAGCGCCGCAAACAGCTACGTGAAATCATCGAACATGACGCCATTGCCTGGGCTGTAGGCGTCGTTACACCCGAAGAAATCGACAAGATGAACATTCTGAACGCCTCCATACTGGCCATGCACCGTGCTTTAGACCAGCTGGAAGTCCGCCCCGAGGCCATCATTGTAGACGGCAACCGGTTTAAGCCTTACCGAAACCTGCCTCATACTACCATCGTAAAGGGTGATGGAAAATACCTCAGCATTGCCGCAGCATCCATCCTGGCCAAGACCTATCGCGATGACTATATGGACCAGTTGGCCCAGACCTATCCCCAATACGACTGGCTGTCGAACAAAGGCTATCCCACCAAAAAACACCGTGAGGCCATCCGTAAGTACGGAATCACCCCATTCCACAGAAAGACCTTCAACATGCTGGGCGACGGCCAACTAGATATTTTTACAGATAGGGAACCTCTGGACGGCAAAGGCAGCAAATAGTTACCAAGTATCACGATTACACTATGTTAGTCTGAGTTAAAGGCAATTTTACGTAATGCCGTAGTGGCCGCAGGAGCCGTTGTCAGCAAGGATGTTTTACCACTCTTTGCAATTTTTATGCTGTTTCTTCGGTCAAAACATTTGGTTAGATGGATTTTTTTTCTTAATTTTGCACCATTCGTAACGGAGCATGATGATTAAGAATAAACAGCTGGTAAGAAGCAAAATATCATTTATGAAGCTTTTATTTTATTTGCCCGTGCTGACGATGCTGCTCACGGCATGTATCAAGGACGAGCCGCGGAACATGGAGTGCGACATTGTTGAAGCATGGGTTGAGGGCGACGACCTGGCTCAGCACTTCAGTCAGGTTACCGATATGCGTATCAGCGACATACCCTCAAGTTCCGAACAAGTGACATTTACCATCCGGCGGCGTACGACACTGCCGCCAATAGCCGTACACTTCAAGCTGACGCCGGGTGCAACGGTGTCGCCCGCCAATGGCAGCGTGCAAGACTTCAGAAACGGTCCCGTGGTCTATACCGTGACCTCTGAGGACGGACAGTGGCACCGCAGCTATACGGTAGATTTCCGGGAGACCGTGCTGCCCAGCAACAGATATGATTTCGAGGACTTCGAACTGAGCAGCAACGGCAGATTCTATGTGTGGTATTACAAGGACGATGACGGAACGAAGAGCAACATCTGGGCGTCGGGCAACGAGGGCTTCATAATAGCCAAGCCCAATGCTCCCAGCATGGACTATCCCACCGTGCCCGACGCTGACGGCTATGACGGCTACTGCATCCGGCTGACCACACGCTCGACGGGCAACTGGGGCAAGACGTTCCGTAAGCCCATTGCCGCCGGCAACTTCTTCCTGGGCACCTTCAATACCGATTCTGCGTTAACCAACACGCTGAAGACGACCAACATGGGCATCCCCTATACCAAGGAACCGGTAAAGGTGACGGGCTACTACAAATACCAGCCGGGCGAGGTGTTCACCGACAAAGACTTCAAGGAGATTTCCATACGCATCGACGAGCCGGCCATCTATGCCGTGCTCTATCTCAACCACGACGCGCAAGGCAACGAGGTGATGCTTCACGGCGACGATGTGCGTACCAGTCCCTACATCGTGCGTGAGGCAGAGGTGGCAGCCCTGCCCGCCACCGACCAGTGGCAGCCCTTCGAGATGACCTTTGAGGGTTCTACGCCCATCAATGCCGACTTGCTGGCCAACCGTGGCTACAACCTGGCCCTTGTGTTCTCGTCGAGCAAGACGGGCGACACCTTCGAGGGTTCCGTAGGCAGTACCCTATATATAGATAAGGTGGAGGTTACATTTAGAGATGAAAAGTAAGAACGGATGAAAAGGATATTAGCAATACTCCTCAGCCTGGGATTGTTCTGCGCACACCCCGCGACGGCACAGGACGGGCAGCAGACAGAAGGTGCAAACTTCTGGCAGCGATTGCAGGTGAAGGCCCGCGTGGGCTATAGCATTGGTGGTACTGCTCCTATAGGCATTCCTGCCACGATTCGCAGCATCGAGTCGTTCCGGCTGACGCCAAACTTCATGGTGGGAGCCGATGGCCAGTATCAGTTTACTGAGCGCTTCGGACTGCTGGCCGGCCTGCATTATGAGATAAAGGACATGGACGCCGAAGTGACCACCAAGGGCTATCACATGAAGGTGCAGATGGACGACGACGAGTTGGAGGGTGTCTATACCGGCCACGTCGGTCAGAAGGTGCGCCAGCGTATGTTCACCGTCCCCGTTCTGCTGACATACGCGCTGAGCAGGACGGTGCAGCTGAAGGCCGGTCCTTACCTGTCGCTCCTCGTCAGCAAGTCCTTCTATGGTCATGCCTCCGACGGTTATCTGCGCAAAGACAACCCGACGGGAACCAAGGTGGTGATGGGCGACAAGGAAGGCGAATGGGCTACCTACGACTTTAGTGACGACATGCGTCGCTGTCAGATGGGTCTGACGGTAGGTGTCGACTGGGACTTCTACCGTCGGCTGGGACTGTCGGCCGACCTCAACTGGGGTCTTACCGGCATCCATCGCAGCGACTTCAAGACGGTGGAACAGACGCTCTACCCCATCTACGGAACCATCGGCGTGTTCTACAGAATCAAGTGACATGGATATTCAAAGGATAATGCATTAACAAAAAAAATATGCTTATGAAAAAACTTTTTACTCTACTTTTTGTGGCCGTGGCAGTCATCGCTGCGCGTGCCAAGGATTACAACGTGCCCCTTACCATCATTGTGAATGGTACGGCTGCCGACCAGACCAGTGTCATTTCCGTCGTCGAGAATGACGGACTTGTTGACCTGACCGTGAAGAACTTCATGCTACAGAGCTCCGACGGCCCCATGGGCGTGGGCAATGTGGTAGTGAAGGGCATCAAGCCCATTCAGGATGGCAATGCCACACTGCTGTTGACCAATCAGACCATTACCATCACGGCAGGTGACGACCCCAGCGTGCCCTTCTGGATGGGTCCCAGTATTGGCGAGATACCTATAGAGCTGCGCGGAAAGATTGAGGGCGACCGCCTGCGCTGCTACCTCGACATCGACCTGAGAGCAACGTTGCAGCAGGTCATACAGGTGGCCATCGGCGACGGATACCAGATAGCCAACTCAAGCTTCGAGAACTGGCATACCTCGACGGGCACTTATGTGGAGCCTAACGCCTGGCATTCGTTCGAGAGCGCCACGGGCGACCTGGCCCCCTTCGCCGGCCACCACATCGAGAAGTCGGCCGATGCCCACTCCGGCGAGGCCAGCGCACGCCTCTTTGCCACATCCATCTTCGGCATCATCGCCAATGGCACCATGACCACAGGCCGAATGAACGCCGGGGCCATGATTGCCACCGACCCCGCCAACCATGCCTATATCGACATGAGCCTGACGGATGTTGACGGCAACGGCAACCCATTCTACACACCGATCTGCACCGTGCCCGACTCCATCGCCGCATGGGTGAAGTTCAAGCAGGGCACGCCCAACGCCGATCATCCCTACGCCACCGTCAGTGCTGTCATCACCGACGGCACCCGCTATCAGGACCCCGAGGACAAGGAGTACACCAACGTCGTGGCCCGCGCCAAGAACGCCCAGATAGCTGTCACCGACGGCCAGTGGGTTCGCGTCACGGCTCCCTTTATCCGCACCGCCAATACCGTTGACCCGAAGGCTGTGCTGGTGACCGTGTCCACCAATGCGGACGCCGGCCAGGGCAGTGGCGACGACGAGGTGCTGGTAGATGACATCGCGTTCATCTACAATGCCAAGGTGACCGGTCTGAAAATCAAGGGTCAGGACGTGCCGGGTTTTGCCACCGGTACTGCAAGCTATGAGATGGAGCTTGACGAGGAAGTCACCGCTGCCGATATTGACGTCACGGTCGACGGGAAGACCGCCCATGTGATGAAGACGGTAGAGGTAGAGGGCGACCACTACCTGTGCACCGTCAGCGCCATCAATGCTGACATGTCTGTCAAGACAACCTACCTTGTCAAGGTGAAGAGCAGTGCGGCAGGCATCAGCAACGTGAAGGCCGACGGCAACGTGCCTGCAGCCTACTTCACGCTCGACGGACGTCTGGTCAAGACACTTGCCCCCGGTAACATTTATATCTGCCGTCAGGCCGATGGCACCACGACCAAGATTCGTCGCTGATATCCAACACGATTTTTGTCCCGGATTTCACATACCCTACCCAAGTCCTACCCAAGCCCTACCCAAGGTGTTGCCAAGGTGTAGCCAAGTCCTAAGGTGCTCCATGGGCTTGGGTAGGACTTGGGTACTACTTGGGTAGGGCTTGGGTACTGCTTGGATAGGAAATCAGTTCCTTATTGATTGCCCTGTTGTTATGCGCCGTTTATATTCTCTTATAAAAGTATGCTGAATTAACAATCCAACGGTATCTTCTCCAGAGTTATTTAGTAGGCGAGTTCGGGATCAGTGAGTTTCAGATACCAGTCATGGTTCGTGTCGCAGTCTTTAATCCATTTTGCAAAACCCTCGTAGGGACCATAATACTCGTCAAAATCCTCCTTGTAAATACAAAGCGGTGCGCCCTCAATCGGATAGCGGAAGTCGCCCTTGGGTATGACTACAGACCAACTGACGTTGTTGTCGTAGTCACGCATGTTGGTGTTAATGGGGGAGATGCAAAGGTCGAACTTGTGGTCATAGGTGTGCACCTCGAAGAACCCTGTGTTGTATTCGTGGATGAGGAAGGGGTCAACGTCGTCCAATGTGAAACTGTTGGCTGTGTCGCTATTCTTGAACGTAATGCGGTAGGTGGTGGTGACCGAGCTGACCTTAGCGCTGTAGTTTTCCTTGTCAATCCGTTCTGTGTTATAACGAATGACGGCAATGTCGCCGACATTGTCCTGCTGCTTGCTGATGGCCCACTGCGCACACTCGAACAGGCGGATGACGGCAAAGCCATTGCGCCCTTGCTGTAACGTGCTGTTGTCTGTGATAAAAGTAGGAGTGGTAGGGTATCCGTCGTCCATAGCCTTGCCTCCCACAATTTCAACACTCTCAATGTCATCCTTTCTGATACCGTCCAGCTGGATGGCACCTGCATAAAG
>DEWO01000144.1 GCA_002363695.1 Prevotella sp. UBA3208 | reverse complement strand
ACTCCATGATGGGTGGCCTGAAGGCCGTCATCTGGGCAGATGCTATACAGGGTATTATATTAATAGGTGGTGCCTTGCTGTGTCTGGGCATTCTGATGTTCTCCATGCCGGAGGGACCGATGCAGACCTTTGAACTGGCAGCGAACAGTCCGATGGGTAACAAGTTCTCGCTGGGAGCTTTTACGGACGACCTGACCACCTCGACCTTCTGGGTGTGTCTGATTTATGGTATATTCATTAACTTGCAGAACTATGGTATCGACCAGAACTACGTGCAACGCTATCATGCAGCCAAGACAGACAAGGATGCCAAGTTCTCGGCCCTGTTCGGAGGCTATCTGTTCATTCCTGTCTCGGCACTGTTCTTCCTCATAGGCTCTGCGCTATACAGCTATTACGAGGCAGGTGTGGCTCCGTTGCCTGCTGACATTGCGGCGAAGCCCGACTACGTGTTTCCCTATTTCATTGTCAACGGGCTGCCAGTCGGCTTACGTGGCTTGCTGATAGCCAGTATCTTTGCTGCTGGCATGTCGACAGTTTCGACGTCCGTGACCTCGGCTGCTACCATCATTTTGACGGACTATGTGCGTCCGTTCTTCCTGAAGGCCCGCAACATGACTGACAAGTTGCGCCATCACGACCCTCAGGACCACCACCGCCACCAGAAGCTGGAATTGGCCATCGTGCGCCTGTCGAGTTTTGGTGTGGGTATGTTGGGAGCTTTGGTGGCCATCGCCATGCTGTCGGTAGAAAGCATCATCGACGCGTGGTGGACGCTGTCGAGCATCTTCTCTGGTGGTATGCTGGGACTGTTCCTGCTGGGTTGTATTCCTCAGAGAATCAACCGCTGGGCTGCTTTGGCAGGCTGTGTCTGTGGCATCGTCGTCATTGGCTGGATTTCGCTGGCAGCCATGTGGAACCTGCCTGGTCCCCACCTGCATCCCTACCTGGCTATTGTGCTTGGCACAACGGTTATCTTCCTGGTGGGATTCCTCTGCACATTCTTAATTAAAACCAAATAGTAATATGAAAACAAACTATCCTAAAATCGGTATCCGTCCGACCATTGATGGACGACAGGGAGGTATCCGTGAGGGCCTGGAAGAGAAGACGATGAGTCTGGCTAAGGCCGTGAAGCAACTGATTGAGTCGAACCTGAAGAATGGCGATGGCAGCCCAGTGGAGTGTGTCATCTCTAACACTACCATCGGGCGTGTGGGTGAGAGTGCTGCCTGTGCCGAACAGTTCGAGCGCGAAGGCGTGGGCTCTACCATCACCGTCACCTCGTGTTGGTGTTACGGCTCGGAGACGATGGACATGAATCCCTACTACCCGAAGGCTGTCTGGGGCTTCAACGGAACGGAGCGCCCGGGTGCTGTCTATCTGGCCGCTGTGCTGGCCGCTCATGCCCAGAAGGGCTTGCCTGCATACGGCATCTATGGTCACGACGTGCAGGACCTGAATGACAACAGCATCCCAGCCGATGTGGCAGAGAAGATACTGCGCTTTGCCCGTGCAGCTCAGGCTGTGGCAACGATGCGCGGCAAGTCGTACCTCTCGCTGGGCAACACCTGTATGGGTATTGCCGGCTCTATTGTCAATGCGGACTTCATGCAGCAGTATCTGGGTATGCGTACGGAGTATGTCTCGCTGGTCGAGATTCTGCGCCGTGTTGACTTCGGCATCTACGACAAGGAGGAGTTCGCCAAGGCTATGCAGTGGGTCGAGAAATACTGCAAGCCCCAGGAGGGCCACGACTACAACGAGGACCGTCCGCTGTTCCCCGGCACGCCCATGACCACCTTCAACGGCAAGGGCAAGGGCAAGAACCGTCAGGAGAAGGACGAAGACTGGGAGTTCACGGTCAAGACGATGATGATTATCCGCGACCTGATGCAGGGCTCGGAGAAGTTGCTGGAGATGGGTTACAAGGAAGAGGCTATCGGCCACAACGCCATTGCTGCCGGTGTGCAGGGACAGCGTCAGTGGACGGACTACAAGCCCAACTTTGACTTCCCTGAGTCCATGATGTGTACGTCGTTCGACTGGAACGGACCGCGCGAGGCTTACACGCTGGCTACCGAGAACGACTCACTGAACGGTCTGTCGATGCTCTTCGGTCACCTGCTGACCAACAAGGGTGTCATGTTCTCTGACATCCGTACCTACTGGAGCCCTGAGGCTGTGGAGCGTGTGACGGGCTGGAAGCCAGAGGGCGGCGCGGCCGGCGGTTTCATCCATCTGATTAACAGCGGTGCTACCACGCTGGATGCTACTGGTGCCGAGACGGACAAGGACGGCAAGCCCACGATGAAGCACCACTGGGAACTGACTCAGCAGGACATGGAGGGCTGTCTGAAGGCTACCAGCTGGATGCCTGCCGACCGTGACTACTTCCGTGGCGGTGGCTACAGCTCGCACTTCCTCACCCGTGGCGGTATGCCGATGACCATGCTGCGCCTGAACCTCGTGGCCGGACTGGGCCCGGTGCTGCAGCTGGCTGAGGGATGGACGGTAGAGCTGCCTCAGCAGGTCAACGACACACTGGACAAACGTACAGACCCCACATGGCCTACCACCTGGTTCGTTCCCCGTCTGGACGAGACGAAGGATGCCTTCAAGGACGTCTACTCGGTCATGAACAACTGGGGAGCCAACCACGGAGCCATCTGCTACGGGCACGTGGGTGCCGACCTCATCACGCTCTGCGCCATGCTGCGCATCCCTGTATGCATGCACAACATTCAGGACAAGGACATCTTCCGTCCTGCTGCCTGGAATGCGTTCGGCATGGACAAGGAGGGCGCCGACTACAGGGCCTGCCAGAACTTCGGGCCTTTATATAAATAAGGTGTCGAGACTTCGAGGCGTCGGGATTTCAAAACTTTGATGTCTCGATGCCTCGAAATATCGACACGTCAGAATCTCGGAACCCCGAAGTTTCGAGGAAGGAAAGGAAAAGAAAGAAAACAGAATGAAAAAAACAATATTTACCGTCTTGATGCTGGCAGTGGCTATGGTCACTGCCAGCGCTCAGGACGTCATGCGCAAGGAGAAGGACGGCACGTACGTCGTCAACACGACAACGCTGGCCGCGGACGTGGAGGGATATAACGGCCCGACGCCCGTCGAGGTGTATATCAGGAAGAACAAGATTGTCAAGGTGGTTCCGCTGAAGAGTCAGGAGGGGCCCAAGTATGTGGCGAAGGTGAAGAAGGACATGCTGCCCAAGTACGAGCAGATGAATGTCAAGAAGGGCACGGTTCAGGACGTTGACGCCGTCACGGGGGCTACGTTCACGTCGAAAGCCGTTCAGGAGAACATTCGCCGGGCCGTGGCGTACTACAAGAAGCATAAATAGTCTGTGGCTACTGACGGGATTTTCAGGCAGTTAACGTGCATTTTTGGATAATAATCGCCTAAGACGCAACTTTTTCTTAAAAATGTTTGCATTTTCCAAAATAATGTTTTATATTTGCAAATGTATAACTGCTTAGATGGTTTTAGTTCACAATAATTATTCATTAAAAAAATTAAGATTATGAAGAAGATTATTATGTTGGCAGTTGCCATGTGTATGGCTGTTTCGATTAGTGCTCAGCATCGTGTGGGTTCCATTTCGATTATTCCGAAGGTAGGTTTCAACCTGGCTAATCTTGCTGGCGACGTGAATGGCAATAGCATCAAGTTCGGTATGGCCGGTGGTGCTGATGCAATGTATCAATTGAGTGATCTCGTAGGTCTGTCGGGTGGACTTATGCTGTCAATGCAGGGTTGCGAGCTCGAAGGAGACAACTCTTTCTCGCTGTTGGAAATCAATATTCCTTTGCTGGCTAACTTCTATGTTACGAAGAATTTTGCTCTGAAGGTTGGTCTCCAGCCTGGTATCATCGCTTCTGCCAAATCGCATTCGGGCAACAATACCGCAACGGTGACAAGTTCGTGCCAGACCATAGAACTGTCTATTCCTTTTGGCGCTTCGTACGAGTACAAGGATTTCGTCTTTGACGCTCGTTACAACCTGGGTTTGAGCAAGACGAATAAGGGCAACGGCAGTCAGCGCAACAGCGTATTCCAGATAACCGTCGGCTACAAGTTCGATATTTAAACGAATAGTACGATTTTTTCTGCCCTGCTTCTCTCCTGAGGAGTGGGGCTTTTTTATGCAATGTCGGCTTTTATGTGCGCTCTGGAATTGACATAAATTAAGAATGTGCACGTACACACGGCATTTTTCGTTAGAAATGCTTGCTTCGTATTCAAAAAGTTCCTACCTTTGCTGCGTCAAAACAAATTATTCACTTTAAACGAAAGAAAGGAAACTATTTATGAAAAAGATGATGATGATTGCTGCCATGATGCTCATGAGCATTGGCGCATTTGCACAGAACGAGGTTGGTCAGTTTACTCTGAAACCCATGGTCGGTCTGAATTTGGCTTCTATGACCAAGGCAGATAACTCAAAAATGCGCGTAGGTGTTGCCGCCGGTGTTGAGGGCGAGTATGGCGTAGCCGAGAACTTTGGTATTACTGCCGGCCTGCTCTACTCTATGCAGGGTGTGAAGCAGAGCGGTAATGCAACTGTTAACATTCCCGTGTTTGGCAATGTGGCTTTCACTGGCGACCAGACCCTGAAGCTTGACTACCTCAACATCCCCATTCTGGCAAACTACTACATCGTAAAGGGACTTGCTGTCAAGGCTGGTGTCCAGCCCGGCTTCTGTGTATCCAAGAAGATGGCTCTGAAGGGCACTGCCACCAACAACGGTAAGACGCTGGATATTGACTCTAACGAAAAGATTGAGGATGGTATCAAGGCTTTCCAGTTCGCCATTCCCGTTGGCTTGTCTTATGAGTATGAGGGATTCGTGCTTGACGCTCGTTACAACATCTATGCCACAAAGGCTATGAAGACTACGGACAGCCGTCATTCGCTGTTCACCATTTCTCTGGGCTACAAGTTCGCCCTCTAATCAAAGAATATGTGTTGAATATAAACGCTCCCATGCAGGGAGCGTTTTTTTATTCGTAGAGGAGCAATAGTCCGGCAAGGGCGCTGTAGACAA
>DEWO01000078.1:18874-19194 GCA_002363695.1 Prevotella sp. UBA3208 | reverse complement strand
AAGATTCCTCAGGTGCTGCCTAAGCTGGCTCAGTACGAGCTGACCCTCACCGACTGGGTAGAGGCTCACAAGGGCAGCCGCCAGTTCGTAGCGCTGACCACCAAGTGCTGGCCCGCCTTCCAGACCATGTTCGGCTTCGTTCCCTGCTACGTCAACAGCCGTCTCACCAGCCGCGGCATCCCCGTCAGCTGCGAGGTTGACATCTACGGCACACTCAGCGAGTTCATCGGTACCTGCATCACTCAGGACGCCGTTACCCTGCTCGACATCAACAACACCGTTCCTCAGGACATGTACGAGGAGAGCATCAAGGGCAAGAA
>DEWO01000078.1:16992-18817 GCA_002363695.1 Prevotella sp. UBA3208 | reverse complement strand
GCAAGAAGTTCCTCTGCGACGAGTACACCGACAAGGAAATCTTCATGGGCTTCCACTGTGGCAACACCGCTTCGTCAAAGGTCTGCAACTGCAACATGTGCTTCCAGCGCATCATGGCCCGCGCCCTGCCTGTAGAGGTCACCAACGGCACTCTGGAGGGCGACATCAAGCCCGGCAAGGCTACCATCTACCGTCTGCAGTCTACGGCCGACACCAAGCTGCGTGCCTACATTGCCCAGGGTGAGGTCATCCCCGTTGCCACCCGCTCGTTCGGCTCTATCGGCATCTTCGGCATCAAGAACATGAGCCGCTTCTACCGTCACGTCCTCATCGAGAAGCACTATCCTCACCACTGCGCCGTCATGTTCGACCATGCCGGCAAGTACATGTGGGAGGTGCTGAAGTACATGGGTATCCCCGTCGAGGAGATTGACTACAACTTCCCCAAGGGCGACTACTACCCCACCGAGAATCCTTTCGCATAAGTTCTCAACACACGATAGGCAGAATCGGCTGGCCACAACAGACGGAGTGGGGAGTGTAGGGAGAAAACGCCCGCTGTGACAGTGCGCCAGTTTATAAGTTGAACTTTTATAAAGGGAGGTGCCAACACGTGATGTGTGGCACCTCCCTCTTTATTTTACGGTGTTGCGTCCCACCACGAACGAGACGTAATCTCGCTGAAGGGACGGCCTAAAGCTTGACGGTGGAGATATCGACAAGTCCGTTGACGATGGCGTAGATGGTTAGTCCGGCGGCGGAGTGTATCTGCAGCTTGCGGGCAATGTTGCGGCGGTGGGTGATGACGGTGTTGATGGAGATGCACAGGTGGTCGGCTATCTCTTTGTTCTGCATACCCTGGACGACGGCAATGATGACGTCGCGCTCGCGGTCGCTGAGTGCCTCGGCATTGTCGGTGCCGCCTTTGAAGACCATGTTCGTGATGTTCTTCGAGACGTCCTGCTGCTTGGTCTGGCGCTCCAAGCGGCGGATGGCCGGGGCGAAGATGTGGTCCTCGACCTCGGCATGTTGCTTCAGCCACTCCTCGTTGTTATATATGTCGTAGAGGGTGGCGGTGAGCTTGTTGTTCAGGTGGGCGTCGGAGGGCAGATACTTAATAATCATGAGCTTCACCTCGCGCAGCTTCTTGTCGGTCTGCTCGTGGTGCTTGGAGAAGGTCTCGATGTTGTAGTCGCTCATGGGCCGTCCGTCCAGCAGTGACTGGACGTAGGGGAAGAGCGTCTTCTCCTCGTACTTCATGTGCCGGCGAATCTCCTGGGCATACTCGTCGTAGAGTCGCATGATGAGGTGGCCCAAATGGTCGTCCTCGCCCAGGCTCTCTTCCAGCTCGCGGCGGATGAAGGGCAGCTGGAAGTCGAGGTAGTAGGCATGGCTGGCCTCCAGATAGTGGAGCAGCGTGGGCACGCTGATTTGCTCGTCATCCTCAAAGTTGGTGAAGTCGTTGATGGTGAAATTGACGACGGCGAGGAAGGTGTAGGTGTCCACGCCGTTGTAGTCGCAGGTCTCCTGTACGGTTTTGTCGCCAAAGCCGAGGTTGATACCGAACGAGCCGAGTGCCTGCAGCACGCTGTAATTATCCTTGATGAGCGTAATCATCTTGTCCGAAGGCTCATACATCTTGAGATTCTTCATACCTATTACTAATTAACCATAAATGTTACGACGGTGCAAAAGTACTTATTTTTGGCGACCTGTGCAATAGTCTGTGACGATTTCATCATTTTTAGGTATTGCCGAAAAGAGGGAAACCACGTACCTTTGCAGCCGAAAAATTAACAAAAAGTTGTAAACAAAGATGAAAAGA
>DEWO01000078.1:0-16889 GCA_002363695.1 Prevotella sp. UBA3208 | reverse complement strand
CAGGTGGCTGCGGGCGACAGCACGTTCAACCACGCCGGCGGAAGCCGCTTCACCATCGGCGGCTACGGCGAGATAGGATACTCGCGCAACTTCTATAGCGACCACGTCAGCCGCTACAGCCAACCCGAAGCACACAGGGACGACCCCTCGCACGGCCGCTTCGACATACCACACGCCGTCATCTACCTGGGCTACGACTTCGGCAAGGGCTGGTCGCTGGGCACCGAGATTGAGTTCGAGCACGGCGGCAACGGCATAGCCTACGAGAAGGAAGACGAGGAAGGCGGCGAGTGGGAACAGGAGACCGAGAAGGGCGGCGAGGTAGAGCTGGAGCAGTTCTGGCTGCAGAAGTCGTTCGGACGCTGGGCCAACATCCGCGCCGGACACATCGTGGTGCCGGTGGGTCTGAACAATGCCCACCACGAGCCGCTGAACTTCTTCACCGTCTACCGTCCTGAGGGCGAGAACACCATCATGCCCTCCACGTGGCACCAGACGGGTGTATCGTTCTGGGGCCGCCATGGCGACTTCCGCTACGAGGCCCAGTTCCTGGCCGGTCTGAATGCCGACAACTTCACCAACACCAACTGGATAAAGAAAGGCCCCAAGTCACCACTGGAGTTCGACATAGCCAACAAGTACGGCGTAGCCCTGCGTCTGGACAACTACACGGTGCCCGGCCTGCGCATCGGCCTGAGCGCCTACTACGGCCACTCCATCGGCAACAGCTATCCCAACGATGCCAACGGCACTGGCGCCACCTATAAAGGAAAGGTGGCCATCGGAGCCATTGACTTCGCCTACAGCGGCCACAACTGGATAGTCCGCGGACAGGCCGACTACGGCTATCTGGGCGATGCAGACCAGCTGAAGTACATGTATAACCGTCTGAACTCGAAGTCGCCCTACAAGCACTCGGCCTTTGTCAGCGGCAATGCCTACGCCGTGGGCATCGAGGCCGGCTACAACATCTTCTCGCAGATAGACTGTCTGCGCAAGCATAACCAGAAGATGTATGTCTTCGGACGCTTCGAGACCTACAACCCCTACGCCAGCGCCACCAAGAACACCAGCTACGACTATACCGCCATCAAGCGCATGGCCCTGGGTCTGAACTACTACCCCATCAAGGAGATTGTCATCAAGGCCGAGTACTCGAAGCGCTTCCTGAAGGGCCTCTACAACAACGAGCCCTCGCTGAACATCGGCGTGGCCTATGAAGGATTCTTCCAGTTAGGACACCGCCAGATGGCCCAGAAGGAGCAGGCCGACGTAGACCGTCTGAACGAGCGCATCAACGACCTGCAACGCCAGCTGAACGAGCTGAGACAGCAGCAGAACAAGTAAAGGACATGTAAAGTATAACCACATTAAAATATAACCACGTAAAAAAAATGAAAAAGATTCTTTATCTCTCACTGGCTCTCGTGATGAGCCTCTCATTCACTGCCTGCGGCAGCGACGACAACAACGACAACAAAGGTACAAACCCGACCGATCCCAACGAGTCGACCATCAGCACCGACTCCAAGTACAAGGACCCCAGCTATGGGCAGGCCGCCATTGACGCCTGTGCAGACGTAGTCACCAACTTCGAGGCTGCCAACCTGACCATTGCCAAGTCAGAACTGAACGCCGTCCAGGAGGCCTATCTGCGCAACGTGCTGTCGGGTCTGGTCAGCAACGTCATCGTACCCACATACACCAAGCTGGCCGACGATGTGGAGGACCTGGAGAAGACGCTGAACGGCCTGACAGTCAGCACTATCACGCAGACACAGATTAACAAGGCGTGCGAAGACTTCAAGAGTGCCCGCGAGAACTGGGAGCGCTCGGAGGCTTTCCTGATGGGTGCCGCCTCAGACTTCGACATCGACCCCACCATCGACTCATGGCCCCTGAACCGTTCGCTGTTGCTGAGCTACTTTCAGGGCGGCATGAAGCCCGAGATGCTGGAGGATGCCACCATCCTGGGTTTCCACGCCTTGGAGTTCATCCTGTTCCGCAACGGTCAGCCTCGTAAGGTGGCCGAGTTCCAGGGCTACGACACCTACAAGAACTTCGAGCAGATTACCGGTGCCCAGGAGCTGAAGTACGCTCAGACCATCTGCACCCTGCTCAAGCAGCGCTGCTTCCAACTGCAAGTAGCCTGGGAGGGCGAGAAGAACGCCAGCCGCGTAGCCGTGGTCAAGGCTGCCGGTCTGGACTACACCACCGAGGCTGGTCTCAACTACGGTGACAACCTGGCTCAGGCCGGTCAGAACAGCAAGAGCACCTTCGCCACCATCGAGGAGGCTATCGCTCAGGTGCTGTCTGACGACGAGGGTTCGTGCGTAGGCATTGCCAACGAGGTAGGTACGGCCAAGATTGCCAACCCGTTTGCTGCTGGTGACATCTCCTACGTAGAGTCGCCCTACAGCTACAATTCCATCACCGACTTCCAGGACAACATCCGTTCTATCCGCAACGTATGGTACGGCTCTACCAACGGCGAACCTGCCAGCGTCAGCTTCTACAACTTCTTCCAGAACGTAGATGCCAGCACCGTGAACACCAGCGTCACCGGTTCCTTCAACGATGCCATCAGCAAGATTGGTGCCATGCCTGCTCCCTTCGTAAAGTACTGCAGCACCGTCTGGAACCGTGAGTTCACGGACGACGAAGACTGGGAAGTAGAGGAATAACGCTAAAAAACAAACAAACTATATTTTTATGATTCAACTATCAAAGAAAACCCTTATCGGGCTGTTGGCGTGCACCTGCATGTTGACAGCCTGTTCTGACAGTAGCGACAACACGCAGGACCTGGGCAAGCTGACCCCTTCAGACAGCGGCTTCGGCAAGGCCAACGACGTGTTCACTGCTGAGGAGTGGTACCCCGGCGGCCAGCTGGGAACCACCGAGAAAGCCAGTTATTCGGCAGCCGCACCGGCGGTGGAGAACATCAGCGGCATGGAGGAAGACTTCAACACGGGTGAAGACCTCTTCGAGCACCTCTACACCTTCGACGTGGCTCCCCGAAAAGGACTGGGCCCGGCATGGGTGCGCAACGGCTGCATAGCCTGTCACCCCTCGTACGGCCACGGCAAACGCCAGACGGAATACCGTGCCAACACCATCGGCAACGGCTATCTGCTGGTCATCTATCATCCTAACGAAGCCTACACCGAGGACGGCGTGCGCTATACCACGGCCCCGTCCAGCTACATCACTGAGGTGACGGGTATGCCCCAGACACAGGCCATGTCGCCCTTCAAGGCACCTATCGACGAAAACCAGATTAAGATTGAGTGGAAGAATGTCACCAAGATGCCCAGCGGCCTCTCGATGACCTTCCCCGACGGCGAGCAGTACAGCCTCATCTATCCTGAGGTCACCATCCCTGCCACAGCCTTCAACACCAATCCGGTACCTACTAATTATGAGGTACGCCTGGAGTCGACCATCGGTGTCTATGGTACCGGTCTGCTGGATGCCATCAGCGACGACGACATGCGCGAACAGTATCGCATGGAGGCTCCCTACGTCGACCTGAACCCCGCCATGTGGGACAAGGCCGCCAACGACTTCGCCGCCACTGCCTACTACAGTGCGCCCTATAACGACACCAAGAACCACAACGGCGGCAAGGGCATCGTCAAGAAGTTCACCTACGCCATGACGCGTGGCTCGTTGCAGGACGGTGCCGGAGCCAATGCCATCTGGAACATCACCAACGTCACCCGCAGCGACCGCCACTGGCTCTACAGCACCACCGCCTGGGCCAAGGCACAGAGCGAGGATGCCGAAGTCATCAGCTACATCAAGCAGCACGGTCAGTCGCCCCTGAGCATCCTGCACCCCTACTATGCCGACGGCACGGACGAAGGCATCCGCCAGCGCGTCTACGAGGTGCTGAACACGCCCAGCGTGGCCTTCAAGAGCACGTTCGAGAAATATCTGCTGAACGACGAGTACTACCACGGCGAGGAGGAGATGTCGGACAAGCAGTACTACCAGTTCATGGTGTGGCACCGCGGTCTGGCCGTTCCTGCTGCCCGCAACCTGGACCATGCCGACGTGAAGCGCGGCAAGCAGCTCTTCACGCAGATAGGCTGTGCCCAGTGTCACCGCCCGTCGTGGAAGACCGGTGCCGACAACATGTGGGTGGACGCTGCCACCAAGGCATACGCCGACGCCAACGGGCTGGCCAAGGACGGCGACTATACCAAGCTGCTGCCGAAGTATCCCAACCAGACCATCTGGCCCTATACCGACATGGTACAGCACCGCCTGTTCATGGAGAACGACATCCGCACGGGCTGGTGCCGCACGACCCCGCTCTGGGCTCGCGGCCTGAGCCGTCGCCTGACAGGTGCCGACGACCGTCTGCACGACTGCCGCGCACGTACCGTCGTCGAGGCCATCATGTGGCACGGCTATTCCAAGCAGTCTGACGGCTACCGTGCTGCCGCCCGGTTCTACCAGCTGCCGAAGGCTGACCGCGACGCCGTGGTGAAGTTCATCGAATCCATCTAAGCCGATGCTGAAGAAGACAGTTATAGCACTCTATATGATAGTGGTGGTCGTCATGGCGGCCGCCACTATCGTTGAAAAGTACCAAGGCACCAGCTACGTCTCTGAGTACATCTACGGTGCCTGGTGGTTCTCGGCCCTGTGGGCACTGCTGACGGCTGCTGCCGTCTTCTACTTCATCCGGCGACGTGTACGGCGCCCTTCCGTTGTCGCCCTGCACCTGTCGTTTGTCGTCATCCTGGCCGGAGCCCTGCTGACACATCTCACCGCCCGACAGGGTGCCGTCCACCTGCGCACCGGCGAGACCACCAACCACTATCAGACACCAGACCTACAGGAGCATACGCTGCCCTTTACCATCAGCCTACGGCACTTTGAAGTGCAATATCACGAGGGCACGCAGGCTCCTTCCGACTATCGCTCGCACATCGTCATCAATGGCAGCGAGCAGCGGGTGGTATCCATGAACAAGATTGTATCCTACAGCGGTGTGCGACTCTACCAGAGCAGCTACGATGAAGACCTGCAGGGCACCATACTGGCGCTGAACAGCGACCCGTGGGGCATCCCCGTCACCTATGCCGGCTATGCCCTGCTGTTCGTGTCGCTCGTCTGGATGCTCATCGACCCCAAGGGTGCCTACCGTCAGCTGCTGCGCCGTGCTGCCGTCTGTCTTGTAGGCTGCTGTGCCATGACCGCCACCGCCTCGCCACGCGTGCTGCCCCAGGAGACGGCCGACCGCTTCGCCCGGCTCTTCGTGGTCTACAACGACCGCGTCTGTCCCATGGAGACCTATGCCCTCGACTTCACCAAGAAGCTCTGCGGCAAGCGTTCCTACGAGGGATACAGTGCCGCACAGGTGCTGACGGGCTTTGTGTTCTTCTATCACGACTGGACCCGCCAGCCCGTCATCCGCATCAAGGGCAGCGACATGAAGCAACGCCTCGGGCTGCCCGACTATGCCAGCTTCAACAGCCTGTTCGACCAGCATGGCTACCGGCTCGGCCCTCACCTGCAAGACAAGGACGTGCGACAGACCGACGAGAAGGTGTCGCTCATCATGGAACTGCACCAAGGCACGCCGCTCAAGATATTCCCCTACGCCGGCACTTGGTACTCGCCTACGAGCACGCTGCCCGACTCGATGGACGCAGAGCACCGCAAGTACATCCGCGAAGTGTTCACCCTGCTCAATGGCGAGATACAGGCCGGCCGCTACGAACGCGCCAACCAGTTTCTGGACAAGATGCAGGAGTATCAGCAGACCTTCGGACAGCGTTCGCTGCCCAGTGCGACACGTGTCCAGGCAGAACATCTATATAATCGGGTACCCTTTGCCACCATCCTCTTCATGGTGTGCCTCACCATAGGCATCGTGGCTTTCGCACTCCAGTTGTTCGGACGTCGACTGCCCGCACAAAGATGGTTGCTGGCGGTCGTCTTTCTGGCACTGACCTGCTGTCTGGCCCTGCGCTGGATTGTCACCAGTCACGTCCCCATGGCCAACGGCTACGAGACGATGCTCTTTATGGCCTGGGCCGTCATGCTATTGGCCTTTGCAGCCAGCCGCCGCTTCCCCATCATGCTGACCTTCGGCTTCCTGCTGTCGGGTTTCTTCCTGCTGGTCAGCCACATCTCGCAGATGGACCCGCAGATGACCCACCTCATGCCCGTGCTCAACTCACCGCTGCTGACCCTCCACGTCAGCATCATCATGACGGCCTTCGCCCTGCTGGCACTGACCTTCGCCACCTCACTGACGGCACTCTGCACCAAGCGGCAGGCGGCACAGCTGCAACTGTTGTCGCTGCTGCTGCTCTACCCGGCCCTGACGTGTCTGGGCTTCGGCATCTTCATCGGTGCCATCTGGGCCAACGTGTCGTGGGGCACCTACTGGTCGTGGGACCCCAAGGAGACGTGGGCGCTCATCACGTTCATGGTCTACGCTGCCCCGGCTCACCGTTCACTGTCAGCAAAGCCCATGCACTATCATGCCTACATGACTTTCGCCTTCCTCACCCTCCTCATGACCTACTTCGGAGTCAACTACTACTTAGGAGGAATGCATTCATACGCCTAGACCCTATTTCACGGGAGTAAAGCCCTGCTCTTTGAGCCACTGCTTATAGGTAGCCTGCTCTGCCGGTGTCCAGTATTCATAAAAGTCACTGTGAATGCCGTCCTCAATATAGATAGCGGTGGAGTTCGGACCCAGATTACCACGCTCGCCCTCCTTGGCAATGGCAGCGCCCGTCCAGGGGTCCTGCTTGCCATAGACGAACAGCATGTGACAGTTCGAGGTCTTCATGCCATTCAGGAATGCATTGACAAACTTGCCATTGTCGTAGGTGAGACCGTATTCATAAGGCTTTCTGACAGGAATAAGCGCATCTCGCTCCGCGTTGGTGATGATATCCTTCACCCACTCCACATTCCAGCCTATATTGCCAAGGTCTATCATGCACTGCATCTCGTAGGGGTCGTTGCGCACCACAAAGTTCTGTGCACGACGGGGAGAAGGACTCAGCCCGTCCAAGAAGTCGAAGATGTCCAACTCGGGATCGTAGAAGTCGTCAGCATAGTCGTTACGCATATTGTATTCCTGATTGCTCTCATCTCCATATCTCGTATTCTCGTCAGCCATGATATAGGTCAGATAAGCCTCCGCACCGTCGGTAGCACTTGGAATCAGGCCTTCCCACTTCTTAGGGGCCACATACGACATCTTGCCGAAGTGGTTGCCATACATCGTTTGCAACAGTCCCAGGCGGAGTTCCTCGTCAGATGCGTTGACAACCCTGTCCGGATACATCTTCTTGAAAAGTGCCACCGCTTCAGCCTGCAGTTTCTTGTTGGAGAAGAAAGTCCTGAAGGCAGTGATGATCTTGTCCTTGCGGCTTCCGAGAGCCACGTCGCCCTCATAGGTGATATAGGCATTGGGGCGCGAGTCATGCAAATCGGTGAGGAACGGAGCGCAGAAGGGCACATAGGCATCCATATCGGTGGGATAGTGGTAGGCATAGTAGGCTGTAGTCTCACCGTCCTTGCTGACGCCGGTGGCAATCCACTTGCCGGACTTGCTGATGATGCCGCTGCTCTTGACGGCCGTCACCACGGCATGGATGTCGTCCGACTGCTGCTTGGCACTAAGATAGTTCCACTTGTTAGTCCAGCCCTCCGGCAGCGACCATCCCTGATAGCGGTGCTCCACCCACAGGCAGTTGCCGCCAATCAGTCCTACCAGCGTGGGTATGCGGAGACTGTCCAGGTCGTTGACATACTTGTTGACATCAGCTCCGCTGAGGGCATAGCCGTTGGTATGCACGACGGTAGGACGGTCCTTGCCTGCCACGGTGAGCACACACTGCTGCTTGAACCATCCGAGCGAGGGATTGCCGTGGTCTATGTCCTGCTTGTAGTTGAAGTAGTAGGCAGTGACGGTCTTGATTGCTTTCCCGTCATTACCATACTCGACATTCAGCTTGTACGGCTTCACATCCATTACGCGGTCAAGGCCCTTCAGCGTGTTGAAGATGTCCTGATCGTAATCACTGGTACGCGGTACGCGCGTCTCGAACTCGTTGACGTTGAGTTTCATGCCCGGTCCCACCTCAATGGTGTAGTTGTCAGAACCGGAGTCAGGAACCGCGTTACCCCCATTGTCCTTGGCGTCATCATTGTCGGAGCACGACGACAGAGGCATCACCAGACCGCAGAAAAGGATGGCGGCCCACATCCATAACAATTGCTTTTTCATCTTTTGCTTGTTTAATCATATTATCGAAACACGCGGCAAAGGTACATCATTTTTTTGAGAAATCTTCCGATTTTATTCGATTTTTCCACACCCCACCCCATTCTCCCCCCCCCTCGGAGGGGCTGGGGAGGTTCCCTTGATGACAAAACGGCCGCCAGTCAGTCCTTATATATAATAAGGTGTAAAACTACTATAACATTATGAGAAAGATTATCGTGACCGTGGCCCCGGTGTGCCACGTGGGCAAGGAGATTCCTGCCGAATGTAAGAACCCGCTGACTCCCGATGAGATAGCGGAAGACACCATCAACTGTTATAAGGCCGGTGCCTGCGAGGTGCATCTGCACACGCGCGACCTGCAGGGCAATCCGACGTTCGAGCTGGACGTGTTCCGCCAGACTATCGGACTGATTCGCCGCGAGACGGACATGATTGTGCAGGGCTCCACCGGCGGACTGTCAACGCTGACGCTGGCCGAGCGCTGCGTGTCGCTGGACGTGCCCGAGGTAGAGGTGGCATCGCTGAACATGGGCAGCGTCAACTTTGGCGAGACGGTCTACATCAACACCATGCCCGACCTGCGCTACTGGGCCAAGCGGTTGAAAGAGACGAACACGGTGCCCGAGATGGAGCTGTTCGACCTGAGCCACGTAGAGTGTGCCACGAGGCTGGCCGACGAGGGCTATCTGCAGCGTCCGCTGCACTACAACTTCTGCGTAGGACCGGGCAACTCGAGCAACCTGTCGGCCACGGGTCGCAACCTGGCCATGCTCTGCTCGCTGATGGAGCCCGGCTGCTCGTGGGGCGTCACGCACGACTCGATGAAGGACTTCTCCATCCTGGCCTGCGCCATCGGCATGGGTGCCTCGGCCGTCCGCGTAGGTTTCGAGGACAGCTTCTACTACGCCCCCGGCCAGCGTGCCCACACCAATGCCGAGCTGGTGGAGCGCCTGGTAGCCCTCATCCGCCTGATGGGCTGTGAGCCCGCCACCCCAGCCGAAGCCCGCGAGATGCAACACATTGCGCTACGATAAAGGAGAAAGGGACAATGAGTACTGAGAAATGGAAAATGGTTGTTCTGGACGACGACCCGACGGGTATTCAGACCGTTCACGGCTGTCTGCTCATCACGCAGTGGGACGAAGAGAGTGTCCGTGAGGGATTTGCCGACGCGGAGCCGTTCTTCTATATCCTGACCAACACCCGTGCCATGACTCGCGAGGAGGCCAGTCGCGTCACCCGCGAGGCAATGGAGACGGTAGTCAGGGTCAACCGCGACTACGGCTACCGGCTCATCGTCGTCAGCCGCTCTGACAGCTGCCTGCGCGGCCACTTCCCGCTGGAGACGGACGTCATGCGCCAGGTGCTGACGGCGCACGGCTATCGGGTGCCCGGTCGGACGACGTTCTGCCCGGCCTTCATCGAGGCAGGCCGCGTGACCATCGACGGCATCCACTACATGCGGGACGGCGAGCGGCTGGTGCCCGTCAGCGAGACAGAGTTTGCCCGCGACAATGTGTTTGCCTACCACACCAGTGTGCTGCGCGACTACATCAGCGAGAAGGGGGCCGACCCCGACGACTACGACATCGTCAACGCCCAGTCGTACGACGAGCTCAATGCCTACGCACGACGGCTGACCTCCGCCATCAGCCATCAGCCATCGTCATCAGCCATCGTCATACGTTCGTCGTCGTCGCTGCCCAAGGCGCTCAGCGGCATCCCTGACAAGCCCCTGCTGGACCGCAGCATACTGAAGAGCGGGGGCGTGGGCTGTCTGGTAGTCGGCTCGCACGTCAGGAAGACCACTCAGCAGCTGGATCAGCTGTTGCAGGCCGAAGGCACGTGCGCCGTCGAGGTGGACGTGCAGCGCATATTAGGCGACGGAGACGCGCTGATGACGGAGACGCTGGATACCATCCGGCAGATTGTGGAGCAGGGACTGACGCCCGTCGTCTACACCTCGCGCCAGGAGATACGCCTCAGCGACGCCGACCAGCGCCAACGGCTGGGCCAGCAGGTCAGCGACTTCTTGGTCGACATCGTGCGCCGGCTGCCCTACACCCCATCTTACCTGGTGGGAAAGGGCGGCATCACCAGCCACGACATACTGACCAAGGGGCTGGGCATCCGCACCGCTCGCGTCCTCGGCCAGGTCATCAACAGCGTGCCCTGCGTCATGGCCAGCCAGTTCCCCTATATCATCTTCCCAGGGAACGTAGGCAACGAGCAGTCGCTGCGCGAAGTATATCTGAAAATGAAAGGTTAGGGTCTGGACCCTAACCTTTCTTAACTATTATTCCTTGGTAATCGGTTTCTCGGGATTGATGAAGGCGAAGAGCACGGCGCTCACTATCAGCATCAAGGCAATCATGTAGAGCGGCAGATTGTAGTCGCCAGAGTCCTGCACGAGCTGTCCAAACAGGATGCCGCAGCAGAAACCGCCGATGTTGCCCGCCGTATTCATTGCACCGGAGAGCGTGCCTGCCTGCTGCTTGCCCAAGTCAATGCACAGCGCCCACGCTGAGGGCAGCATCAGGTCGAAGATGCCAAAGCAAAGCGACAGAAACACAAAGACGGCCATCTTGCCCGGAATGAAGGCCGCCAGGAACATACAGACGGCCGAAATGGCCAGCGAACTGGAGCCAAGAGCCTTGCGGCCAATCTTGACGCCATACCGATGAGTCAGCTTGTCCGTCAGGTGTCCACCGGCTATATTACCCATCATGCTCATGATGAAGGGCACGGCTACGGCGTATGTCAGCTCGGTCTTGTCGAAGCCGCGGCCTAACTCCATAAAGGTGGGAAACCACGAGAAGAAGAACCACGAGCCAAAGGCATAGAAGAAATACATGCCACAGAGCAGCCAGAACTGGCCGTTGCAAAGGACTGCCGACCAGCGGAGCCCCTCCGCCGCACCAGTAGAACTAGTCTCCCTAATTAAACTATTCCCACTATTCTCCTTAGTCCCCCCGGCATCCCTATAAAAAAGCCACCACACCACGGCCCAGACAATGCCCAAGGCTCCCAGCAGATAGAACGCCGCACGCCAGCCGACGGTCACCATGACGGGAATGACGACAAACGGCGTCAGTGCGCCACCCATACGGCTGGCCGCCCAGACGTAGCCCTGAGCCTTGCCGACCTCACCCTTCTCGAACCAACGGCTGATGACACCCGTCGAGCAGGGTGACGAACCGGCCTCGCCGATGCCGAACATGAAGCGGATGGCCAACAGCGACATCAAGCCACCCGCCAGACCCGTAAAGGCTGTAAAGGCAGACCACCAAAGTACAATGCCGGCCAATATATTGCGGTGTCCGAAGCGGTCGCCCAAGGCTCCCATGGGAATCTGCATCAGTCCGTACGACAGAATGAAAGCACTCTGCACCCATCCCCATTCGGCAGGCGACAGGTTGAGGTCGTGCATGATGGCCGACCCGGCCACGCTGATATTGATGCGGTCTAAGAAAGTGACCATGCCCAGAATGACGAGCATGGTCAGAATGACGTTCTTGCGCTTCATAGGCCCAGGAACTTGCGCAGTCCCTTGACACCTAAAACAGGGCTGGACAGCACGGGTTTACCGGTCAGTTCGCTCAAGCGCTGTTCCATGCGGGCCATAGAGCCTTGAGCCAGTACAAACATATCCACCTCGGAGGCAATGCGCTGAGCAGCCTCGGCTATCAAGCGGTCGTGAGTCTCGCCGTCGCCACTCTGCCCGGCAGCAAAGGCACCGTCGGCCAGTCCCTCGACCAGCGTCACCTGACGGCCGGCCTTCTTCGCCTCGTTCTGCAACAGCCGGCAAGTGGGGTCGAGCGTCGTAGGCAGTGTCGAGATGACTCCGATGCGGTCGTAGTTCCTGACAGCCTCGGCAGCCATCGGCTGGTCGATGCGGAACACGGGAATGCGGGCATACAGGTTGCCATAGTCAGCCACGTCGCCCACACTCGAACAGGTATTGAACACCACGTCAGCCCCGGCATCAGCAGCCCCGTTATAATAAGACAACAGCCGACGCCGCACGGCATTCGTCACCTGGTTGTTGGCTATCACCTCCTTAATCAACGACGAGTCGGCAATGTGATTGACAGTCACCTCAGGAATCAGCTCCTGGAAAATCTTGGTCAACGGCTCCACCAGAGCCATCGCCGTGTGTACGCATACTACATGTTTCATTTCTTTCCGTTTTTGTTTGTTTTAGTTTCTTTTCCCGTGCAAAGATAAGCAAAATTTCCGGATAAACCATAAAAAACAGGAAAGGTTCTCGCTTTTTCTTAAAAGCACACCTGCAATTTGTCTTTTCATTACTGGCAATTTGTTTTTCCATAACTGGGAAAAAGTTTTTTGATGGTTAGTTATTTTATGTTTCCAGGTTAGAAACATATGTACCCAACTTAGAAACATGTGTACCTAACTTGGGAACATGTGTACCCAAGTTGGAAACATAACTTTCATAACTATCCAGATTCTTTTTCTAACCAAACCGGATTCTTTTTCTGCAAAGGTTTGCAACAAAAAAATGCGATTTATTTTGTATTGCGCTCAACTTTTCGTACCTTTGCAGGCATGAACGCAAAAACGAAGAGACTCATTGCATCACGTGTGCTGTTGGCAGTATTTCTGCCCATGCTCTTTTTTGCGTCACTGCTGTGTGTATGCACGACGGTGACAGCACAAGACAGTATAAAGACACATCACCACCACGGACAAGACTCGACGGACGTCTTCTTCCGCCACATGAAACTGAACGAACTGGTGGTAACAGGCGTGACCGGCGACACGAAACTGAAGAACTCGACAGCCCCCATCAGCATTGTGAGCCCTAAGGACCTGAGGTCTACAGCCTCAACAAACGTCATTGACGCCATAGCCCATCAGCCCGGCATGAGCCAGCTGACTACGGGCAGCGGCATCTCCAAGCCCATCATCCGCGGACTGGGCTACAACCGCGTCGTCGTCATGAGCGAGGGCGTGCGCCAGGAGGGGCAGCAGTGGGGCGACGAACACGGCGTGGAGGTAGACGGAGGAGCCGTCAACTCGGTAGAGATTCTGAAAGGCCCGGCCTCGCTGATGTATGGCTCAGACGCCATGGCCGGCGTCGTCATCCTGCACGGCCAGCCCACACTGGCCGAAGGTGAAATGCGAGGCAGTGTGAGTACGGAATATCAGACGAACAACGGTCTGTTAGGTTTCTCGCTCAACATGGCCGGCAACCACAACGGCTTTGTGTGGGATGCTCGCTGGAGTGGCAAGATGGCCCATGCCTACAAGAACAAGTACGACGGCTACGTGCCCGGCTCACAGTTCAAGGAGATGGGGGGACGGCTAATGATGGGCTTGCAGAAGCAGTGGGGCCACTCGCGCCTGACGTGGACGGCCTACCATCTGAACCCCAGCATCATAGAGGGCGGACGCGACGCGACGACTGGCCTCCTGACGGCTGCCGACGGCTGGCGAAACCATAGCTACAGTGCCTCGCTGCCCTATCAGCAGGTGAAGCACTACAAGGTGGTATGGGACAATGCGATGAATCTGCCTCACGGCATACTGAAAGCCATCATCGGCTACCAGCAGAACCGCCGACAGGAGTTTGAGGAGCGTGCTGACGAGCCTGCGCTGTACTTCAAGCTGCACACCGTGACCTACGACGTGCGCTACCTGACCCACGAGTGGGAGGGCTGGAAACTGTCGGCAGGCATGGGCGGTATGTGGCAACAGTCGCAGAACTTAGGCGTAGAGTTCCTGATACCGGCATACCGGTTGTTTGACATCGGTGTATATGCCACCATGAGCAAGAGGCTGAACCGATGGACGCTGAACGGCGGACTGCGCTATGACCACCGCCGTCTGCACGGTGACGAGCTGCTGGAGGACGGTGCGGTGCGCTTTGCCGACTTTCGTCGCCACTTCAACGGAGTGACGGGCAGCATTGGCGCTGTATGGAACGCCAGCGACCACCTGAACCTACGACTGAACGTGGCCCGCGGATTCCGTACACCCAACATGAGCGAACTGGGTTCGAACGGCAACCACGAAGGTTCACTGCGCTACGAGGTGGGCAACCAGCAGCTGAAGGCGGAGTACAGTCTGCAGGCCGACCTGGGACTGGACTTCACGTCGCGCTACGTCTCGGCCCAGTTGGCGCTTTTTGCCAACCGCATAGACAACTTTATATTTATAAAAGGTGAGGGGGGAGAGACGATAGACGGTATTGCCGTGTACCGCTATACGCAGAGCGACGCACGCCTGTTAGGATTTGAGGCCGGAGCAGACTTCCACCCCGTCCACTCGCTGCACTTTGCCAACACCTTCTCCTATGTCAATGCCCGCCTGCTGCACCAGACGGACGAACGGAAGTGGATTCCCTACACGCCTGCTCCGCGCTGGACCTCAGAGCTGAAGTGGGAACTGGCACACCACGGACATACCACCATCGGACATCAGCATGAGGGCGACCACAGACACTTCACCTCGCCCGTAGCACTGAACAATGTCTACATAGCGGCAGGCATCGAGTGCTACCTCAGACAAAGCAACATCTACCAGGCAGACAACACGGAGACGGCCACGCCCAGCTACACGCTGCTGAACCTGTCGGCAGGGACAGACATACTATTCAACCACAGGAAGGTGGCAGAGTTCTACGTGACGGCCAACAATCTGCTGAACCGTGCCTATCAGAGTCATCTGAGTCGGCTGAAATATGCGGACATCAATATGGTGACAGGCCGACAGGGTGTCTACAACATGGGGCGCAATGTGACGTTTAAACTGGTTATCCCCATACAATTCTGAAAAGAAAGGCCAAAAACGTTTGGCCTTTTCTTTTTTTTTGATTACTTTTGCATCCACGTTTTACTAAAGACAAAGAAATGGATATTACCACAAGATTTCTGAACTACACTAAATTTGATACCCAGTCGAGCGAAGACAGCGAGACTGTACCCAGCAGCGGCAAGCAGTTGCTGTTTGCGGAATACCTGAAGAAAGAACTGGAGCACGAAGGCCTGGACGATGTAGAGCTGGACGACAAGGGCTACATCTATGCCACGCTGAAGGCCAACGTCAAGGGCAACATACCGACCATCGGCTTCATCTCACACTACGATACCAGCCCCGACTGCTCGGGAGCCAACATCAAGCCGCAGATAGTAAGGAACTACGACGGCAGCGACATCCTGTTGAGCGAAGGCATCGTCAGCAGTCCGAAGAAGTTCCCCGAGCTGTTGCAGCACGTGGGCGAAGACCTGATTGTCACTGACGGCACCACCCTGCTGGGTGCCGACGACAAGGCCGGCATAGCCGAAATCGTTCAGGCTATGGTGTGGCTGCAAGCACATAAGGAGGTGAAGCACGGCAAGATTCGCATTGCCTTCAACCCAGACGAGGAAATCGGTATGGGTGCCCACCACTTTGACGTGGAGAAGTTCGGCTGCGAGTGGGCCTACACGATGGACGGCGGCGACGTGGGCGAACTGGAATTCGAGAATTTCAATGCCGCCTCGGCCAAGATTACCATCAAGGGTGTCAGCGTCCATCCTGGATATGCCAAGGGCAAGATGGTGAATGCCAACGCGCTGGCCGCTGAGTTTGCCAAGATGCTGCCAGAGGACGAGACGCCGGAGACCACCGAAGGCTATCAGGGTTTCTACCACCTGCTGGGCATCCAGTCGAACATAGAGCAGGCCAAGCTGTCGTACATCATCCGCGACCACGACCGCGACCGCTTTGAGGACCGTAAGCGCTTCATACAGAAGTGTGCGGAGCAGATGAACCGGAAATACGGGGAAGGTACTGTTGTATGCGTGGTCAACGACCAGTACTATAACATGAAGGAGAAGATAGACCCACAGATGCACGTCATCGACCTGGTGCTACGAGCCATGCAGGAGGTAGGTGTCTCGCCGAAGGTGAAGCCCATCCGTGGCGGTACGGACGGTGCCCAGCTGTCGTTCAAGGGGCTGCCCTGCCCCAACATCTTCGCCGGCGGCATCAACTTCCACGGACCCTACGAGTTCGTGCCCATCCAGTCGATGGAAAAAGCCATGCAGGTGATTATCAGGATATGTGAATTGACGGCAGGATATAACGATTAGTCGATTATGGCAGAAATACCCGCCCTCATCAACGACCTGGCCTACATCCTCATGTCGGCTGGTATTGTCACGCTGATTTTCAAGAAACTGAAACAGCCACTGGTGCTGGGATATATCGTAGCGGGGTTCCTGGTCAGTCCCCATATGCCCTATACGGCATCGGTAGTAGACACCGAGAACGTTCACCTGTGGGCCGACATCGGGGTGATGTTCCTGCTGTTCTCGCTGGGCCTGGACTTCTCGTTCAAGAAGATTCTGAAGATGGGTGCCTCGCCCATCATCTCTACCATTACCATCATCTTCTGTATGTCCATGTTAGGCGTGCTGGCCGGAAAACTGTTCGGCTGGTCCAGAATGGACTGCACCTTTCTGGGCGGTATGCTGGCCATGTCGTCGACGACGATTATCTATAAAGCCTTCGACGACCTGGGACTGCGCCAGCAGCAGTTTGCCGGACTGGTGATGTCGGTGCTGATACTGGAGGACATCCTTGCCATCGTCATGATGGTGATGCTGAG
>DEWO01000030.1:1163-4167 GCA_002363695.1 Prevotella sp. UBA3208 | reverse complement strand
GCCAACCAGGCATTCTTTAGGACACGGCCTATCTTTTTAGTCTGCCCTTGTCCATTCAGTGTTCCGACGACAGGAGTCAAACCGTACGAGAAGCCCAGCGCAGTAATCAGCACCAAGGTGTACATCGTGTTGACAAAGGCGGCAGCAGCTAACTCTTCTGTCGAGTGGTGACCTATCATCAGCGTATCGGCAAAGCCCAGCACAATCTGTCCTAACTGTCCAATGATAATGGGCAGTCCAAGTAACGTCAGTTTACGATAATATGGCAGATATTCCTTCATACACTGTGCAAAGGTACAAAATAATCCTCATTCTTCCTCAGCATTATTCATTTTATTTTGTACCTTTGCAGGCTGATGGCAGGAATCTATATCCACATACCGTTTTGCAAGAGCCGGTGCATCTATTGCGGTTTCTACTCCACCACAGGGCTGGAGTTGCGCCGACATTATATCGACGCACTATGCCGTGAATGGCAGCTGCGCCAACAGGAACTGAAGGAGCCTCTGGACACCATCTACTTGGGCGGCGGCACACCCAGTCAGCTGACAAGCGAGCAACTGCAACAACTCTTTGCCGCCCTACCCCATGCCACTACGGAGGTCACCATAGAGTGTAATCCCGACGACGTAAGCGCCTCCTATGCCGCGGCTTTGTCGCAGTTACCCATTAACCGGGTCAGCATGGGTGCCCAGACCTTTGACGACCAGCGACTGCGCTTTCTGCACCGCCGTCATACATCTGCCCAAGTGCTACAGGCCGTCCAACACCTTCGCGACGCTGGCATCATGAATATCAGTATCGACCTCATGTACGGCTTCCCTGACGAGACGCAGGAAGACTGGCAGCGTGACATTGACGCAGCTATAGCCCTAAACGTGGAACACATTTCGGCCTACTGCCTGATGGTGGAAGAAGACACCCCACTCTACCACATGGGAACCAATCCTTGCGATGAAGAGAGCGAACGGCAGATGTACGAGCTATTGATAGACAAACTGACTGCTGCGGGCTATGAGCACTACGAAATCAGCAACTTCGCCCGTCCGGGCTACCGTTCGCGACACAACAGCAGCTACTGGCACGACGTACCTTACATCGGCCTTGGTGCTGCCGCCCACTCATACGACGGACAAGGACGGCAATGGAACGTTGCCGACATCCAGCAATATATTAAGGCCATCGAACGGGGTTGCATCCCCTGTGAACGGGAAGAACTGGACGACGACACACACTATAACGACCGCGTCACCGTTGCCCTACGTACCAGCGACGGACTGGACCTCACGACCCTCTCTGACCGCCACCGCCAATACTGTTTGAAGGAAGCCCAGCAGTTCCTGACAGACGGGCTTCTGACCATGAACGGCCAACGTATGGTGCTAACCCGTAAGGGACTTTTCGTCAGCGACATGGTGATGAGCGGGCTGATGCTCGTCTGATGACATTTGAACGTTCTTTGCGTCTTACATCTATATAACAAACTACACGTATGAACACTTGGAAACCAAATCTCGAAGAGACCAAACAGCATTATATCAACTGGTGGAACCATAAGGGAATTGTCCTCAACATGTGGGAACACTTTCAGGAGGGTGTCAGACCTCATGCCGACATACCAGAGCCCAAGCCGTACAAGGACCTGAACCAACGCTGGTTCGACCCGGAATGGCGATCCGAGTATCTGGATTGGTATGTAGCACACTCCAGTCTGATGGCCGACATGCTGCCTGTAGCCAACACCCAACTGGGACCCGGTTCACTGGCTGCCATCCTGGGCGGTGTCTTCGAGGGTGGCGAAGATACCATCTGGATACACCCCGACCCCAACTATACGGACGACATCAAGTTCGACCCCAACCACCCCAACTGGATACTGCACAAAGAACTGCTGAAAGCTTGTAAGCGCAAGGCCCAAGGACACTACTATGTGGGAATGCCGGACCTCATGGAGGGCATGGACGTGTTGGCGGCCCTGAAGGGTACGGACAAGGTCCTGCTGGATACGGTCATGCAACCCGAGGTGCTGGAACGGCAGATGCAGCAGATTAACGACATCTACTTCCAGGTGTTCGACGAGTTGTATGACATCATCCGCGAGGGCGACGAGATGGCGTTCTGCTATTTCTCGTCATGGGCACCAGGCAAGATGTCAAAGCTACAGAGTGACATCTCGACCATGATCAGTGTTGACGACTACCGCCGCTTTGTACAGCCATTCATCCGCGAACAATGCCAGAAGATAGACTACACACTATACCATCTGGACGGTGTAGGTGCCATGCACCATCTGGATGCCCTGCTGGAAGTCAAGGAACTCAACGCCATCCAGTGGACACCAGGTGTTGGTGAACCACAGGGAGGCAGTCCGAAGTGGTACGACCTCTACCGGAAGATTCTCGCCGGAGGCAAGAGCATCATGGCCTGCTGGGTGACGCTCGACGAGCTGCGCCCCCTGTTAGACCACATCGGCGGCGACGGTGTCCATCTGGAGATGGACTTCCACAACGAGCACGAGGTGGAAGAGGCCATGAAGATAGTCCAGGAGTTTGAACACAGCCGTAACCTGCACCCTGCAGACATCATGGACGATGCCGACCGCGAGGTGGCAGAGATCATACGCTCCGTCGAGGAGCAGTTCAGCAGCGACGGGCAGCAGAACAGCACTGTCTCGCTGGAAGAAGCCGCCGCACAGCGCATCCTGATACTCGACGGTGCCATGGGTACGATGATTCAACAATGTCAGCTGCGGGAAGAGGACTACCGCGGCTGCCGCTTTGCCAACCATTCCACCGACCTGAAGGGCTGCAACGACGTGCTGTCGCTGACGGCACCATACATCATCCGCGACATCCACCACAAATATCTGGAGCAGGGAGCCAACCTAATAGAGACCAACACCTTTAACGCCCAGCGCATCTCGATGCAGGACTATGGTCTGCAGAACCATTGCCGCGAGATCAACCTGGCCGCCTGCCAGCTGGCCTGCGACGCAGTCAATGCC
>DEWO01000030.1:0-1049 GCA_002363695.1 Prevotella sp. UBA3208 | reverse complement strand
GGAAGCATCGGACCTACGAACCAGACTTTCATGCGTGCAGAAGGGAAGGTAAGCCATGAGTCGCTGACCAATGCCCTCCATGCAGCTTACTCGGAACAGGTCGACGCACTGATAGACGGCGGAGTAGACATCTTGCTCATCGAGACCATCTTCGATGTCGAGGTAGCCCGCATCGCCCTTGCGGCAGCGCAGGAGACCATGCGGCAGAAAGGACGTGAACTGCCCGTCATGCTCAGCTTTGCGGTATCCACTGCTGACGGCTACAACATGCTGGGACAGAACATCATCGACTTCATTGCCTCCTTAGGTGACACTCCCCTATTCTCCATCGGACTCAACTGTCTGTCGGACGTGCAGAGCATGACCCCGCTGTTGCAACGGATGGCAACACAGTTCCCCTACCGCATCAGCCTCTATCCCAATGCGGGAAGACCAGACAGTCAGGGCCAGTACCACAAGTCTCCTGACAGTCTGTTGGCGGATGTATGGCCGCTCATTGACGGACACTGGCTTAACATTCTCGGCGGCTGCTGCGGCACCACCGACCAGCATATCAACTTCTTCGCCAATGCCGTAGAGCCTATGCTGGGATTGTTTATCTCACCTCATCGGCCCGGACTTCCGACAACCGTTATACCTGAACCGCACGCAGATCACCCACATGCTGCACCCGCCAGCGAGTCACCAGCCTGTCCCGACTGCACTCCGCAGCCGCCTCAAGCAACCTCCCCCGAGGAGCGTCTCTTCCAGGCCATCCTGCATGGCAAGAGCGACGACGCTGCCTCGGCTACCCAGGAGGCCATCGAACAGCACATCGCCCCGCAGGACCTCATCAACGGCCAGATGATCCGCGCCATGAGTGAGGTAGGTCAGCGATTCCAGGACGGCAAGGCCTTTGTGCCCCAGCTGTTGATGGCGGGACGCGCCATGAAGGCTGCACTGGAACTGCTGAAGCCCCTGCTCAGCGGAACGGCATCAACTTCGTTGGGCAAGGTGGTAATCGGTACCGTGAAGGGCGATCTGCACGACATCGGCAAGAACCTTGTAGC
>DEWO01000043.1:449-11074 GCA_002363695.1 Prevotella sp. UBA3208 | reverse complement strand
AGACGCAGGCTGACATCCTGTCCAAAGCAGGCCGCTGGGAGGAGGCCTATAAGGCCCTGCAACTTGGTGCCGCCGAGAGCGACTCCATCAACAGCGTCATCCTGTCCTCGTCTATGCAGGACATCCAGAACGAACTGAGACGTTATGACCAAAAGCGTGCAGAAGGCCGGCGCTGGTTCTATGCCTTGACTGCTATAGCCTGTTTGCTGTTCCTATTGGTGGTGGCCCTTGTCTACATCGTCCAGAGTCGTCGTCGTCATCTGCGTGAGATGAAGAAAGCCTACGATCGGATTCTCGAGTCCGACAGAATGAAGACAGACTTCATCAAGAACGTCAGCCATGAAGTCCGTACCCCCTTGAACATTATCAGTGGCTTTGCCCAGGTGATAGCCAACTCCGACTATGAAGTGACCTCCGAGGAGCGTCACAACATTGCCGGGAATATTGTGCGGAATACGCGCCTGATTACCGTGATGATAGACGAGATGCTCGATATGTCGAATGTGGACGCAGTCGATACGGTTCACTTGCCCTCGATTCCAGCCAACGAGACTCTGCGGAAGATTGTCAGTGACTTCCGTCGCGAATTGACGCTGGACGAGTCACAGCTCAGTTTCGAGACGACGCTCAGCGACGACTTCTGCGTCAATATCCACGACCATGTGCTGTCGCGCATCGTCTATCCCTTATTGGACAATGCCTTCAAGAATCGTGGCGGCGGTCCTCTCCGCGTGAAAGTCTCACAGGAGGACAATCGCTTGCTGGTGGCTGTCGAGGACAGCGGACCAGGTGTTCCCGCAGACGAGGCTGAGCACATTTTCGAACGCTTCGTCAAGCTGGATACCTTCAAGCAGGGGTTAGGATTAGGACTCACCTTCAGCCGTACGATGGCCCGCCGGTTGGGTGGCGATGTATGGCTCGACACCAGCCATGCCGGACCAGGCGCTTGCTTCAAGCTGAAGCTTTGAGCCTGCTTGTAGGTTAGAACATTTTCGTATCTTTGTTGTAAACTTTATACTGCTATAATCAGTTAATACTTATGAAGCGACTCTTATTGTGTGTGTTCTCTCTGATGACCGTCTTGTTTCTGCAGGCTCGCGAGCGGCAGCTGTTTGATGCCGGTTGGCGTTTTATTTTGGCTGATTCGGCCGTTATGTCCCGTTACGAATACAACGACGCCCACTGGCGTACACTGAACCTGCCCCACGACTGGGCAATTGAAGGTGACTTTCTGGCTACCAATCCCTCGGGGGCGAGTGGGGGAGCCCTGCCTGGTGGTGTGGGGTGGTATCGCAAGCATTTCAGGGTCAGCAATCCCAGTCTTTACTTCATCGAGTTCGATGGCGTCTACATGAACGCCACCGTCTACATCAATGGCGAGAAACTCGGCAACAGACCTTATGGCTACAGCTCGTTCCAGTACGACATCACCCGCTACCTGCGCAGTGGCGACAACGTCATTGCCGTGCGTGTCGACAATTCCGACCAGCCCAATTCGCGCTGGTATTCCGGATGCGGCATCTATCGCCACGTCTGGTTTGTCAGGACCGAACCCATCTATGTCCGTTATTCGGGCGTCCACGTCCAGACCAATGCCAAGAATGGCAAGGTGAAAATTGACGTCCGCGTGGCTGGAAAGGGATATAAGGTCAAGAACACGGTTTTCGACGCTTCGGGTCGCAATGTGGGTACGAAAGTCAAGAACCCTCGTTTGTGGTCGCCGGAACATCCTTATATATATAGGGTGCGCACTCAGGTCATAGCCAAGGGGCGTGTGATGGACGAGGTGTGGACCAATACCGCTTTCCGCGACTTCCGCTTTGATGCCAAGACCGGCTTCTGGCTCAACGGGAAGAATGTCAAGCTGAACGGTGTCTGCGAGCACCACGACTTTGGATGTCTCGGAGCAGCACTCAGCGAGGATGCCCTCCACCGCAAGTTGGTCAAGCTGAAGCAGATGGGTGTCAACGCCATCCGTACCAGCCACAATCCGCCGGCTCCCGAGCTGCTGAACATGTGCGACACGATGGGCTTCATCGTCATGGACGAGTCGTTCGACATGTGGCGTCGTCGCAAGACCCAGAACGACTATGCCCGCTTCTTCGACCAGTGGCACGAGCGCGACCTCACCGACATGGTGCTGCGCGACCGCAACCATCCCTGCATCCTGATGTGGTCCATCGGCAACGAGGTGCTGGAGCAGTGGTCTTCGGCCGATGCCGATACGCTCACCCTCGAACAGGCCAACCTCATCCTCAATGCCGGTCACGACGCGTCTACACTTGCCAAGGACGGCAAGAAGTCCACCAATACCATGCTGGCAGAACATCTGGCTGACATCATCCGCCGTTACGACACCACGCGCCCCATTACGGCAGGTTGTAACGAACCCGATCCCAACAACCACCTCTTCAAGGGCAACGCACTCGACATCATAGGCTTTAACTACCATCACCAGTGGATCAAGGACGTGCCGAAGAACTTCCCCGGCCGGCCGTTCATCATGACCGAGAGTGTGTCGGCGCTCCAGACCAACGGCTACTACATGATGCCTTCCGACAGCATCTATAAAGCCCCGCAGGAGTGGTGGCTGCCCTATACCGACCCCACCTACATGTGCTCGGCCTACGACAATATGCACGCCTCCTGGTCTTCCACCCACGAGCAGACGTGGGATGTCGTCAAGCACACCCCTTATGTCGGTGGACAGTTCATCTGGACAGGCTTCGACTACATCGGTGAGCCCACGCCTTACTCGTTCCCCGCCCGTTCGTCCTACTTCGGCATCATCGACCTCGCAGGCCAGCCCAAGGACATCTACTATATGTATCAGAGCGAGTGGACCAATAAACCCGTGCTCCATCTGTTTCCTCATTGGAACTGGTTGGAAGGCCAGCAGATTGACATGTGGTGCTACTACAACAATGCCGACGAGGTGGAGCTCTTCATCAACGGCAAGTCTCAGGGTACCCGCCGCAAGAGCAAATCTCTCACCTCTCGCCCCTCGCCTCTTACCTCTACTCCTTATCACGTCATGTGGCGTGTCGCTTTCGAGCCCGGCGAGGTCAAGGTGGTGGCCCGCAAGGGCGGCAGCGTCGTGCGTGAGCAGACCATCCGCACAGCTGGACAACCCGACCACATCCAGCTCAGCATTGACTACTTGGGACGCGACCTGACCTTCGTACAGGCAGTGGTGGTCGACAAGGACGGCAACCGTTGTCCGTGGGCTGAGAACCAGCTGTTCTTCACCGCTGACGGACAGGCTCAGGTCATAGCCACCGACAATGGCTGCCAGACCTCGATGGAACGTTTCACGGCTCCCCAGCGCAAGGCTTTCTTCGGACGCTGCATCGCTGTGGTCAAAGGCAAGGGCACCGTCACCGCCCGCGCCATCGGATTGAAATCAACAACTATCAAGCTATGAATAAATTCCTAACCCTATGTGTCGCCTGCTGTGCACTGTCCGCAGCATCCGTACAAGCTCAGATTCAGACCAATGCCGGTGTCCAGTATCTGCAGTGCATGCAGAAGGATATGTCGACTGATTTCTCTGATTTGTCCAACACCTATTTCCTGGCCGACTCGCTGGCCGACTTCAATGCGGCAACTGGCGAGGGGCAGCTCAACTGGAAGCGCTACCGCCTGTCGCCCCGACAGGCCTTCAATCTCAATGGCTATTGGCCTGTCCGCATGCAGATGCTCGACTTTCCCGATGCCGCCTACGACAACGATCCTAATCTGCGGATGAAGGTTAGCTTTGTCAGTCCGCGCTGTCTGCGCATCCGCATGAAAACCAGCAATATGGACCCTGAGCGCAACGATAGCGAGAGTCCGATGCTCTGCGGTCAGGTGCCCGCCACCGATGTCTGGCGCGCCGGAGCCGATGCGCGGGCCGTCAGCTACACTTCGCCTTATGGCACGCTGGAGATTCAGCGCCATCCCTTCCGTCTTGTGCTGAAGGATAAGCGTGGCCGCATTCTTACACAGACGCGCCACATCATCGACAACGACTCGTCGCAGGTGAAGCTCCTGCCCTTCTCGTTCATCAAGCGCGGCTCCGACAACTCGCGCGCCCTCAACCCCGTCTTCACGCTGGCTCCGGGTGAGCGCATCTATGGCTGTGGCGAGTCGTTCACCTCGCTCAACAAGGCCGGTCAGAAGGTACATCTCTCCGTTACCGACCCTCAGGGACCCGAGACTGACGGGCAGTATAAGCCTGTGCCCTTCTTCTTCTCCAATCGAGGCTATGGCATCTTCATGCATACTTCGGCACCTGTCACTTGCGACTTCGGTGCTTCCTATATCGGTGCCGACCGCCTCTTCATGGGCGACGAGGAGCTCGATTTCTTTGTCTTCTTCGGTTCGCCCAAGGATATTCTCTACGAGTACACCGGCATCACGGGACGTTCGCCCATGCTGCCGCTGTGGAGTTTCGGCACGTGGATGAGCCGCATCACCTATTTCTCGCAAGCCGAGGGACTCAACATTGCCCGTGAGCTGCGCCGCCACAAGATTCCCAGCGATGTCATCCACTTCGATACGGGCTGGTTCGGAGTCGACTGGCAGTGCGACTACGAGTTTGCCCGCGACCGTTTCCCCGATCCGGTGGGCATGCTGCGCCAGCTCTCCGACGAAGGCTTCCACACCTGTCTGTGGCAACTGCCATACTTCACGCCAAAGAACCGTTTCTTCCCCGAGATTGTCCGTCGTGGCCTGCACGTCCGCAATGTGGCTGGCGGCATGCCTTACGAGGATGCTGTTCTCGACTTCACCAATCCCGAGACCGTCAGCTGGTATCAGCAGAAGATTGAGGGACTGATGCGTCAGGGCGTTTCTACGATTAAGTGCGACTTCGGCGAGGCTGCTCCCTACAACGGTATCTATCATAACGGGCGGGGCGGACTCTATGAGCATAACCTCTATCCCCTGCGCTATAATAAAGCTCTCTGGGAACAGGTAGAACGCTCGCATCCGGGCGAGGGCATTATCTGGGCCCGTTCGGCCTGGGCTGGCTCTCAGCGCTATGCTCTCCATTGGGGCGGCGATGCTGCTACGACGAATACCGGCATGCTGGGCGACCTGCGTGGCGGACTGTCGTTCGGACTCTCCGGCTTCTCCTTCTGGAGCCACGACATGGGTGGCTTTGTCACTGCCTCGCCCGAAGATATCTATCGCCGCTGGCTGCCCTTCGGATTCCTCAGCAGTCACACCCGTGCCCACGGTGCACCTCCCACTGAGCCCTGGCTCATCTCCGAGTCGTTCACCAAAGCCTTCCGTCAGGCTGCCGAACTGAAGTATCGGCTGATGCCCTATGTCTATGCCCAGGCCAAGGACTGCACCGAGCGCGGCCTGCCGATGGTGCGTGCCCTACTGGTCGAGTTCCCCGACGACAAAGGGTCCTGGTTTATCGAGGACGAATATATGTTCGGCTCTCAGATACTCGTTGCTCCCCTCATGGAGTCGGGAACGGGTCGCGATGTCTACCTGCCTCGCGGCAAGTGGATCGACTACCAGTCGGGACGAGTCTACGACGGAGGCTGGCAGACCATCGAGGCTGGCGAGATTCCTGCTGTCATCCTTGTGCGCGATGGCTCGCTTATCCCGCATGCGCCGTTGGCCCAGCGCACCGACCAGATCAAGTGGGACCAGATAGAGCTCAAGGCTTACAAGGCTGATGCCAAGAAGTGTACGGGCCTGCTCTTCCGTCCCGGTGATACAAAACTGCAAACTATCGAACAATAAATAATAGTATTAAAAAATGGAAAAATCATTGAAGCTCGCTACGCTTTGCGTACAGGCAGGCTGGAAGCCCAAGAACGGCGACCCGCGTGTGCTCCCCATCATCCAGAGCACGACTTTCAAGTATGACAACACCGAGGAGATGGCCGACCTCTTCGACCTGAAGAAAGAGGGCTATTTCTATACCCGTCTTCAGAACCCCACCAACGACGCAGTGGCCAGCAAGATTGCCGCCCTCGAGGGTGGAGTAGGGGCCGTGCTCACCTCCAGCGGACAGGCTGCCAACTTCTATGCCGTCTTCAACATCTGCGAGGCCGGCGACCATATCGTCACCTCCAACGAAATCTATGGCGGCACCTACAACCTCTTCGGCGTGACGCTCAAGAAGTTGGGCATCGAGTGTACCTTCGTCAATCCCGAGGCCAGCGAGGAGGAAATCTCTGCTGCCTTCCGTCCCAATACCAAGGCACTGTTCGGCGAGACCATTTCCAATCCCGGCTGTAAGATTCTCGACATTGAGAAGTTTGCCCGCATAGCCCACAAGCACGGTGTACCCCTCATTGTCGACAACACCTTTCCGACGCCCATCAACTGCCGTCCCTTCGAGTGGGGTGCCGACATCGTGACGCACTCTACCACCAAGTATATGGATGGCCACGCCACGCAGGTGGGCGGCTGTGTCGTCGACAGCGGTAACTTCGACTGGGATGCTCATGCCGACAAGTTCCCCGGACTGACCACCCCCGATGAGTCGTATCACGGGCTGACCTATACCAAGAAGTTCGGTAAGCTGGGCTACATCACCAAGCTGGTGGCACAGCTGATGCGCGACCTGGGCAGCATTCCTGCCCCCATGAACTCGTTCCTGCTGAACCTCGGACTCGAGACGCTCCACCTGCGTGTGCCCCGTCACTGCGAGAACGCCCAGCGTGTGGCTGAGTTCCTGCAGGCAGACCCCCGCGTGGCCTGGGTACACTACAGCGGACTGCCCGGCGACCAGTGTCACGAGCTGGCCCAGAAGTACCTGCCTAACGGCTCGTGTGGTGTCATCGCCTTCGGACTGAAGGGTACCCGCGAGACCGCCATCCGGTTCATGGACTCGCTGGAGTTCATCAACATCGTTACCCACGTAGCCGATGCCCGCACCTGTGTGCTCCATCCCGCCTCGCATACCCATCGCCAGATGAGCGACGAGCAACTGCGTGAAGCCGGCGTTGCCCCCGACCTCATCCGCCTCTCGGTAGGCATCGAGGACGTCAGCGACATCCTCGCAGACATCCGGCAGGCTCTGGATAAAATCTGATTACCGCATAAATCCCTGCTTTCATCCGATAGGAAAGCAGGGATTTTATAACGGATCGTGTCCCTTTCTTTATTTTGCTTGTGAAGCCACGGCTTCTCTGTAGTTTCCACGAATGTACTCGGAAGGCGTCACGCCGAAGTGTTTCTTGAACTGGCGGGTGAAGTGCTGCGGATAGTCGAATCCCAACAGCTCTGCCGTCTCTGCAATGGTGGCTCCGCTAAGAAGAAGCTGCTGTGCCCGCTGCATCAGGAAACGGCGTATGTGTGAGGTGGCAGAGTCGTTGGTCAGCTCGCGGATGAGGTCGCCAAAGTAGTTGGGCGACAGGAAGAGCTGCTGGGCACAGTATTTGACGGTGGGCAGTCCGTACTGTTGCTGCAGATGGTTGTCGTAATACTGGCGGAGCAGTTGCTCAAAGCGTGGCAGCAGGTCGGAGTTGGTCGAGGTGACTGACGTCGAGAGCTGGAGGGCATAGTATCGGGCTACGAGCTCCAGCACCTGCTCTATCAGCGAGGTGACAATGCGCAGGGTGTGTCTGTCCTCGTCTTGAAGCAGTTCCTGGCGAATCTGTTCCAGCAGGCTGACAATGTGCTGACGCTGTTCGTCGGTCATCAGCAGGGCCTCGCTGACGCTGTACGAGAAATAGGTGTAGTCGTGTATGCGTCGCCCTAACTCCGAGTGGCGCAGCAGTTCGGTGTCGAAGAGCAGCGCCCAGCCCTTGGTCTGTATCTCCTCGCCCATGTCAGTCTTGCCGCCTATCTGGCCGGGTGCAACGCACATCAGCGCATGGCACTGCAGCACGTACTGCAGTTGCCCGTACGACAGGTCTTCCAGTTCCTCGTCGCCTATGAACATACCGTAGACGTCGTAGTCGTTGAGCGAGTGGCGACAGTGCTCCAGTTCGTCGTAGTGGATGACGGAAACGAGCGGGTGCAACTCGGGTGCACCAATATATCGGGCATAGTCGTTGACGTTGTGAACGCGTAGAATCTTCTCCATTTTTTCCGGAATTTGTGCGCAAAGATAGTAATAAAAATCGAGAATCCGTAATTTTGGTTGTTTAATCAGTAAATCGTGCAAGCAGATTCTCACGGAATCGCCGTACCTTTGCAGCGTAAATCAAAACAATATAGGAAAAATGGCAAAGATTGCATTAGGAACCTGGGCCTGGGGCGCAGGAGCATTCGGTGGAGACACCGTGTTTGGAAGTAAGACGGACGTAGAGAACCTGAAGCCCGTGTTTGACGCAGCCATGAAGGCAGGACTGAACCTGTGGGACACGGCTACGGCCTACGGCATGGGCGAGTCGGAGAAGATTTTAGGAACACTGGCTAAGAACTACAAGCGTGAGGACGTGCTGATTTCCACCAAGTTCACGCCGCAGATAGCAGAGTTCTATGACAACTCGGTAGAGAAGATGGCCGACGCCTCCATCGGGCGCATGGAGTGCGACTATATTGATATGTACTGGGTTCACAATCCGATGGACGTAGAGCGCTGGACGCTGGGGCTGATTCCATTGTTGCAGTCGGGCAAGGTGAAGCGCGTGGGTGTGTCGAACCACAACATCAAGGAAATCAAGCGTGCCAATGAAATCTTAGGCGAGGCAGGCTTCAAGGTCTCTGCCGTTCAGAACCACTTCTCACTGCTCTACCGCTCGTCAGAAAAGGGTGGCGTGCTCGACTATTGCAAGGAGCAGGGCATCGAGTTCTGGGCCTACATGGTACTGGAGCAGGGCGCACTCTCAGGTAAGTATAATAAGGAGAATCCGCTGCCTGCAGAGAGCGACCGAGGCAAGAAGTACAACCCCGTGCTGCCACAGTTGGAGGCATTGACAAACGAGATGAAGGCGATTGGAGAGAAGTATAATGCCAGTTGTTCACAGATTGGTATCGCCTGGGCCCTTGCCAAGGGCACGATGCCCATCATCGGAGCCACCAAGGACCGTCATGTCGTTGAGGCTGCCGAGGCCGCTAAGATTCTGCTGACGGCCGAAGAGGTTGCCCGTCTGGAGCAGTTGGCTGATGCCACTGGCATTGATACCCGTGGCGGTTGGGAACATTCGATGGAGTAGTTGAAAGTTGAAAAAGAAGATTTTATTGCTATCCGTGATGATAGCTGCTAATATGTATGCTCAGGGCGTGATAGATGTGCATAGCCACATCATCACCCCTGAGTTCCTGTCGGCTCTCGAAGGTGAGGGGCGACTGATGGACGAGGGATTCCCCTTGCCCCAGTACGACGCAGAGGCTCATCTGCGTTGGATGGACGAGGCGGGTGTGCAGACCTCTGTACTGACGTTGGCGGCTCCGCAACCGAGGTCGGCAAAGGTCGTTCGGAATACCAACGAGGCTGCTGCCCGTCTGAAGCAGCAACACCCGGGCCGTTTCCTGTTTTGTGCCGCCTTGCCGTTGCCCGATGTCAGTGCTGCCATCCGCGAGGCCGTCTATGCGCTGGACACGCTGAAGGCTGACGGCATCAAGCTGGCAACCAACGTGGGTGGCCAGTATCTCGGTGCACCGGAACTGGACCCGCTCTTCTCCGTATTGAATGAACGCAAGGCTGTCGTCATCCTGCATCCTCACCGTCCTGAGCCTGTCAACAACCAAGTGATGGCGCAGACCCCGCTGGCCATGCAGGAGTACCTGTCGGAGACCACCCGTGCCGTGTCGAACATGATTTCGCGCAATGTGCTGGCCCGCTATCCTGACGTCAAGGTGGTGGTGCCCCATTGTGGTGCCTATCTGCCGCTGTCTGTGCCGCGCATGAAGTCGCTGACGCCCGTGATGCAGAAGAACGGGATGGTGGGCGAGATAGACTACAAGGCCAATCTGGCAGCCCTCTACTATGACCTCGCTGGTGCCCACTCGCCCGAGGTCATCCGTATGTTGCTCACCATCACCACGCCTGACCATCTGCTCTATGGTTCCGACTATCCCTACGTCAGCCCGCAGGTGCTCACCCAGAGCCTCGGGCGCATGAAGCAGTATCTTGCCACTGAGTCGGACCTGGCTCCCTATCGCGAGATGATACTGCATCAAAATGCGGAGTGGCTGTTGGGCTTGTCAGGAGCGAAACCTGTAGCCGGTGCTGATAACGGCAGGATGATAGTCCGCATTGCCGAAATCGAGGTCCGTCCGCAGTACCTCACCGAGTACCTGGAGTTTGCCAACGAGGTGGACCGCCTCAGTGTCGAGCGCGAGCCTGGTGTCATCTGCCTCTATCCCATGCAGAGTGCCGAGGACTCCACGCATATCCGCATCCTTGAGATATATGCTTCCGACGGGGCCTATCAGCAACACCTGAAGACGCCTCACTTCCAGAAGTACAAGCAGGGCACGCTCCACATGGTGAAAGACCTGAAACTGCCCACCATGCAACCGCTTGATCAGGAGACCATGAAACTTATATTCAAGAAGATGAAATAAAACGATGAAAAAGCATTATTAATAATGGCGGTCATGATGCTGGCTGCCATACAAATGAAATCACAAACAGTTATGAATCTGACAGACAAGCAACAAGCACTCGTGGCCATAGCAGCCAACGAGGCCAAGGCCCCCCTACCTTCGACTCACCCAAGGTT
>DEWO01000043.1:0-286 GCA_002363695.1 Prevotella sp. UBA3208 | reverse complement strand
CGAAGGAAAGGCTTGGGTAGAATGGCGATAGGCAGTCTGCGAACAGACGGCATTACGACCTACATGAAGCAAGGCCGGTTGATCATCCGGTCGGCCAACTCGATGGAGACCGCAGCCGACAGCTATGGCGGCCTGACCGACGAAGGTACACTATGAACCAGATTAGTCTACGCTCCTACCCTCCGGTAAAATAGGTGCCAAGCTCTCATGTCTCCCGATAAGTCAAAAAAAACAGGGGAGGTGCCACACGTCACGTGTTGAGGTAGATCAGGGGACGGTTCTAGGT
>DEWO01000002.1 GCA_002363695.1 Prevotella sp. UBA3208 | reverse complement strand
GCAATACCTACGACGTCAAGGGACTGCCTGACTTTGCAACCTACAAGGAGGTGACGTTCCAGAACGACACTGCCGTCATCATCTTCGACCGCAGCAAGGAGTGGGTCTACTTCGAGCACGGCACCACGTCGGAGAACTTCGAGGTGGCTGGTCAGGACCGCGTGTTCCACCCTGCCTCAAAGGTATGGGTGTCACGCAACCGCGTCTACGTCAAGTGCGACCAGGTCAAGCAACCCGCTGCTGTACGCTATGCCTTCAAGGACTGGGCTGACGGCGACCTGATGCACGACGGACTGCCCGTCTCGTCGTTCCGCACGGACAACTGGGACAATCTGCCACAAAACCCCTCCAAAGGGAAGGGGGACTATAACGAACCTAAATAAAAAACAATATGAGAAAGACTTTCTTGATATCAACGCTATTCATCATAGCCCTCTGCATCTATTGTAGCCCTCTCTATGGGAGGGGATTGGGGGAGGCTCCCTCCGTGGCAGGTCTCTTCCCCTTGGGAGATAGCGGCCGGCTGGTGTGGAACTTCAATGCCGGCTGGCGCTTCCATTTAGGCGACGTAACGGGTGCCGAAGCCGTCAACTATGACGACAAGGCGTGGGAAGTGTTTTCTACACCTCATAGCGTACAGCTGATGCCTGCCGAGGCCAGCGGATGCCGCAACTATCAGGGCATTGCCTGGTACCGCAAGCACTTCACCCTGCCCAAGGAGACTCAAGGCCGTGATGTCACCCTCCACTTCGAGGCTATCATGGGCAAGCAGACCATCTATGTCAACGGACGTGAGGTGATGCAGCACGAAGGCGGCTACCTGCCCGTCACGCTCAACCTCACTGCCCTCGGCTGTGCTGCAGGCGACAATATCATCGTCGCCGTCAAGGCTGACAACAGCGACGACAAGACCTACCCTCCCGGCAAGAAGCAGATGACGCTCGACTTCGCCTATCACGGGGGCATCTACCGCGACGTATGGCTCATTGCCAAGTCAAAGGTGGCCATCACCGATGCTGTAGAGGAAAACAAGGTGGCTGGAGGCGGCATCTTCGTACACTATGCCAACATCAGCGACAGGCGTGCTGACGTCTACGTCAACACCGAGGTACGCAACAGCGACGTCCGCCCACGCACCGTCACCGTAGAAAATGTCCTGTCCGTTGCGAAACTGTCTCGGTCGACCAAGATCACCCTGAAGCCCGGCGAGACGCACACCGTCACCCAGCACTTCACCGTCAAGAACCCACAGCTGTGGTCGCCTGAGTCACCTTATCTATATAGTATGGCCACCCGCATCCGCGAGGGCAAGCAATCGCTCGACGGCGGCGTCACCAAGATTGGCATCCGTTCATTCGAGTTCGTACGTACTGACGACACACAAGGCCGACAGCCCGGTTTCTACCTCAACGGCCAGCGCTACCACCAACTGGTGGGTGCCAACCGCCATCAGGACTTTGCCTATGTGGGCAATGCCCTGCCCAACTCACAGCAGTGGCGCGACGCCAAGCGGTTGCGTGATGCGGGCTTCACCATCATCCGAACGGCTCACTACCCGCAAGACCCCTCATTCATGGATGCCTGCGACGAACTGGGACTCTTCATCATCGTAGCCACTCCTGGTTGGCAGTATTGGAACAAAGACAAGGGCTGGGACGAGAAGGTGCATCAGAACACCCGCAGCATCATTCGCCGGGACCGCAACCACCCGTGCGTACTGATGTGGGAGCCTATCCTCAACGAGACACGCTATCCTGAGACGTTTGCCCTGCAGGCCCTGCAGATTACCAAGGACGAATATCCCTATCCCTACCGTCCAGTGGCTGCTGCTGACGTCCACTCGGCTGGTGTCAAGGACCACTATGACGTCGTCTACGGCTGGCCTGGTGACGACTTTAAGTCCGACGGTTTACCCGCTGGAGACCCTGCCAAGATTCGCCAATGCATCTTCACCCGTGAGTTCGGTGAATTGGTGGACGACTGGTATGCCCACAACAACCTGAACCGTGCCTCGCGCTCCTGGGGCGAGCGTCCACAGCTGGTGCAGGCTCTTTCTTTGCTGAACAGCACCAACGAACTCTACAAGACCACGGGACAGTTCATCGGTGGTTGCCAGTGGCACCCCTTCGACCACCAGCGCGGCTACCACCCAGACCCCTATTGGGGCGGCATCTATGACGCTTTCCGCCAACCCAAGACGGCACTGAACATGTTTAAGGCTCGCCTGACTTCCGTCGCCGTGGAGCCTATTGTTGCTATAGCCCACGAAATGACGCAGTTCTCGGAACGTGATGTCACCATCTTCTCCAACTGCGACAGTGTACGCCTGACCATGTATGATGGCGAACACTGCTGGACTGAGCCCGTCACAAATGGCAAGAGCGTCTTCCACGATGCCTGGGACTTCTTCGAAGCCCGCAACTGGAGCTATACCAAGCGCAACTGGCAGAACGTCAGGATGACGGCCGAAGGCATTGTCGGTGGCAAAGTGGTCTGCCGCGACGAGCGTATGCCGTCACGTCGCAGCACCAAGCTGCGTCTGCGTGTGGACGAGATGGGACGCCAGTTAGTGGCTGACGGGTCCGACTTCATAGTGGTGGTCTGCGAAGTTACTGACGACCTCGGACACGTACGCCGTCTGGCAAAAGAGAATATCCGCTTCACCGTCGAGGGCGAGGGTGAAATCATTGGCAATGCCAGCATCTGTGCCAATCCGCGTGCCGTAGAATGGGGCTCAGCACCCATCCTCGTCCGTTCTACCCGTCAGGCCGGCAAGATTAAGATAAAGGCAGAAGTGCAGTTCCCTGGCACCCATGCCCCCACCCCTGCCGAGTTGGAGATAGAGAGCATCCCCTACAACCTGCCCATGTGTTTTGACGCTAAGGAGACCCTGCAAGCCCGCAACACCCACAGCAGCCAAACGACCCAACAGTCGTCCACCCTCTCTGATGCGGAGAAAGCCAAGATGCTTCAGGAGGTAGAAGCCCAACAAGCCGACTTCGGACTACAGAAATAAGGTCCAATATTTTGAGGGTGTGTCAAAATAGGCACACCCTCTTGCTTTTCAGAAATTGATGGTATTCCCTGTTTCCCAATCGGCATTAACCGAGAAGGCTGCATTGCCTTTGTTGGTATACATGGCACCAGTGAGCGTGGTGAGGCGATTGCGCTTCAGAGGCACATTCGTGACCTGTTTAGTGAAGATGGCCGTGCCTCCACTGTTCAGAACCTCGATAGTGACATCCACTGTCTGTTCGTCAGCAGCAAGGAACACATAGGACCCTGTCGTAGTTTTCTCGCCCACTGCTTTTTTTATATCCACCTCATTGCTGAATCCCGCATTGCCAACGGCCAGGCCCGTAGTAGGATTGAAGCTCTTGCTACCGGCAGAAAAAGTGACACGAACGCTGTGCGCTTCAGCCGGCCTCAGGTCAGTAGAATTGACATCGACCTTAGCCATGATTCGATTGAGCGTGGCATTGATATTGACAGGAGTGGTGTTAACGATATTGACGGCCTGGGTAGCGGCAAAGGTCTCACGGGTATGGTCACCGGTATATGCCGCCAGCGTTGGACTGGTAAGCGTCAAGACGTCGCCATCCTGGAAACCGTACGCCAGTGCCACCATGGTATAGGAGCCCAAGGGGAGACTCAAGTCAACCTGCCCAAAAGTCTCTCCCTCACCCAGGGATTCACGGTACTGGGTCGTCTTATAGACCTCCGTGTCGCCGGCATAAAACGCCAGTGTGACGGCTTTCACCTTGTCATAATCCGCCACCGGCCTTGCAGCTCTGGTGGGAGCCATCGACTCCACGGAGACATCAAAGTCATTGATTTGGACATGTACTGGAGCCAACTGTACACTCTTGGTGTTGGTGTCTGACTCGTTGTTGCAACTCGCAAAAATTGCTACTACCCCTATAATAAGGGACAGTTTCTTCATTGTTTGAAATAACATTGTTTAATTGTTTAATAGTTTAACTTGTGTTTTTAAAAAACACACAAAGGTATAAAAAATAAACAAAACGGCAGCAACTTTCTATAAATAAATTTACAATTACAGGATATTTTCCATTCCAGATTTCGCAAAAAACTTGCTTCCTGACGGACATTCCAATACTTTTAAGAGCCTTTAACCTTTGATTTCTGTAAGTCAACAACAGGGGAGATGCCACGATTTTTCTTATAATTATCATTTACAGTCCCCCAGTTGGTAAAATAGAAAAAGCCATAAATGTTGGTATGTCATGAGCCAGAATTCGCCTACGCTCCTACCCTCCCGTGAAACAGGTGCCAGTCCCTCATGTCTCTGCACGGTGTCGTAGGCGAGGTGACCGCGGCGATGAACTATGCGATACAGGCCTCGCTCATCATTCTCTTCATAGCCCTTGGCGTGGCCATACCAAACGTGTTTTTCCGTCGGATGATACCGGCATGAAGGCCCAGAACTCAGCGATACATGCTATTCCTTCTTCAAGTAATCAAAGAAATTGATTCTGCCTGTCTCGTTTTCAATATCAAGTAGCGGTACTTTCTCCACCATCCTTGTAACACCAGTATGCTTGTCAACATAAAAATGAACCGTTGCCCCCGTATAACTGCGGAACACCACTTCGTACGTAGAATCCGATTCCACCCCCATCTTCACATA
>DEWO01000161.1:2092-6805 GCA_002363695.1 Prevotella sp. UBA3208 | reverse complement strand
ATCCGAACCCACTGTCGAGCGACGGACACTACTGCTTCAATGCCGACAACACCAAGACGCGCCAGCCCTGGTTTGGCTGCGCCTGCTGCCCCTCGAACCTCAGCCGCTTCATCCCCTCGATGCCGGGATATATGTACGGTGTGCATGGTAACAACCTCTACGTGAACCTCTATGCCGCCAACACCGCCACCATCGCCGTGAACGGCAAGAACGTGACGCTCGAGGAGACCACCCAGTATCCTTGGGACGGCGACATCGCCATCAAGGTGATCCGGAACAAGGCGAAGGCCTTCAACATGATGATACGCATCCCGGGGTGGGTGAGAAACCAGGTGGTGCCCTCAGACCTCTACTCCTTCAGCGACGATATCCTCTCAGGCTACGAGGTGAGCGTGAATGGCAAGAAGGTGGACGGAGAGCTGCAGAACGGCTACCTCGTCATCAACCGCACGTGGAAGAAGGGTGACGTCGTCCGCATCCACTTCGACATGCCTGTGCGCACCGTGATTGCCAACCGTAAGGTGAGCGACGACAGAGGGCGCGTGGCCGTGGAGCGCGGTCCACTCGTGTATTGTGCGGAGTGGGCAGACAACGAGGGCGTGAATCCCCACCATCTGCTGCTCGCACGTCAGCCTCAGTTTGACGTGGTGCCTGCCTACGGTATCCAGAACACCGAGGGCGACGGCAAGACCTTCAACGTGACGGCCATCACCGCCAAGGCACAGGAGGCAGGCGTCACCGCCGAGGGTAAGCTCACCGCCAAGGACGTCACCGTGAAGCTCATCCCCTATTACGCCTGGAACCATCGTGGAGCCGGTAAGATGGATGTGTGGCTCGCCCGCAGTCTCAGTGGACTCGAGGACTAATGCCACGACCTGCCGCTGACAGCAGACTCCGATGATGATACTCCTCACCGTACTGGCTTACTTTGCCATTCTCTTTGGCATCAGCCACCTCACCAGCAGGCGCGCCGACAATAACACGTTCTACCGTGCGAATCGGCGCGCCCCCTGGTATATGGTGGCCTTCGGTATGGTGGGGGCCTCGATATCGGGTGTCACCTTCGTCTCGGTGCCGGGCATGGTGCTGACGTCGCAGATGACCTATCTGCAGATGTGCCTCGGATTCATCGTGGGCTATCTTGCCATCGCCTTCGTGCTGCTGCCGCTCTACTACCGTCTGAACCTCACCACCATCTACAGCTACCTCGGGCAAAGGCTCGGGGAACGGTCCTATCTGACGGGGGCTTCCTTCTTCCTCTTGTCGAAGATGACGGGTGCCGCCGTGAGGTTCTACGTGGTGTGTATCATCCTCCAGCAGTTTGTCTTCGACCCCGTGGGCATCCCCTTCCTCGTGAACGTGCTCTTGATGGTGGCCCTCATCTGGCTCTACACCCGTCGTGGCGGCATCGGCACACTGGTGTTTACGGATACCTTCCAGACCGTCTGTCTCTTCACGGCCCTCATCATGATCATCTTCACGGTGATCAGTGACTTGCACTTCACCGTGGGTGAAGCCATCGATGCCATCGCTGCCTCACCCATGAGCCGTATCTTTGTCTTCGATGACTGGATGTCGCCCCACCACTTCTGGAAACAGTTCTTGAGTGGTGCCTTCATCGCCATCGTGATGACAGGACTCGATCAGGACATGATGCAGAAGAACCTCACCTGTAAGTCGTTGCGCGATGCCCAAAAAGATATGTGCAGCTATGGCATGGCCTTCGTGCCTGCCAATCTGCTCTTCCTCGCCCTCGGCGTGCTGCTGACGATGGTGCTGGGTACAGGACTGAAGGGCGACGCCATGTTGCCCACCTTCATCCAAGCTACCTCAACTATTCACTATTCACTATTCACTATTCACTTATTTGTCATCGGTATCGTCGCGGCCTCGTTCTCGAGTGCCGACTCCGCGCTGACCTCACTCACCACGAGCTACTGCGTGGATATCCGCCGCCAGGCAGGCAACGAGCGGCTCCGTAAGCAGACGCACATCGCGATGTGTCTCTTCTTCGTGCTCTTCATCCTCCTCTTCCGCGCCCTGAACTCCACGTCGCTCATCAACGCCATCTATACCATCGCCAGCTATACCTACGGTCCGCTGCTGGGGCTCTTCACCTTCGGACTCTTCACCCGTCGCCAGCCCCACGACGCACTGGTGCCACTTATCTGCATCGCATCGCCCCTGCTCTGCTATGCCCTCGACACCGCCACACAACACCTCTGGGACTATCACTTCGGCTACGAACTGCTGATGCTCAATGGGCTCCTGACCTTTACAGGGCTCTGGCTCTCGTCGCTGAGGAAATAAGGGGGTATCACTATCTTTGTTAATGTATCTTAAAAATACGGGATTTTGTACACATTAGTATAGAAAATCCAAATTTTTTTTCCTATATTTGCACCAGAGAACCTACCTAGAAATAGGTATTGATGAACCATTAAAGTCTATTATCCAGACATAAACTTATATAATATGAAGAAGAATGTACTTATGACCTCTATGTCCATCATGGTGATGGCAGGAGCAATGGCTGTATCATCGTGCAGCAAGGGAAATGATGTGTTTGACAGCAATCAGAACGCTGCCAATAATCATGCAACTGTAGTAGAAAAATACGAGGCCGCTTTCAAGGCTAAGTTTGGTGATGTATCTGGTGAGACTTGGGACTACTCAGCAAGAGGTGGTGCTAAGGCTCAGACACGTGGTAATGGTAATGGCGGAGACTATCTGACAGACTGGCGTGGTACCGAGTCGTATGGCTATGTATGGAACTACCCAGAGAAGGCAAAAGTGGCTGACCCCATGCCTGAGAATGAGGTGAATGACCTCGTGCACAACTATTGGGATAATACGATTCTGCCGGCTATCAATGCTACACCAGCAAAGCCTTGGAATCCTGAGGGCAAGATCGTGTTCCGCACGCTGATTACGACCAGAGACGGTAATACCCAGAATAAGTATTTCGCCGTAGGTGCTGAGATTGCTGGCACCGACCTCTTCCTGAGAATGGCAAGTCCTGCTAATGGAAAAAATGGTAAGGGTGGCACTACCTCAGACCAGCACACCAGCAGTATTGACTTCAGCAAGATTCCTGCACAAGGTGTTCAGTGGTATGCCTGCGCTACAGAGGGTAATAACAAGAACCAGATCGGGATCAATGCTGCAGAGTGGAAGTTGGAGAACTTCAAGGAAGTGACCGTGAACTGTGGCGGCAAGGAGTGCACATTCTGGTGCTTCCAGTGCTATACGGATGCTTCTACTTATACATACACCGACATCGTGCTGTGGGTACAGAAGGTTCCCAGCGTGCCTGTACTGTCAGTGCTGAAGCGCTATATGGTGGAAGACCTGGGTGAGTCTGACGACTTCGACTTCAATGACATCGTATTCGATGTTTGTCAGTACTCTGACGGTAAGCAGAAGTGCTTTGTACGTGCCCTTGGTGGTACCCTCGGCATCACCATCAAGGTGGGTAACTCAACTTGGAGCAAGGCTCCTACATACGCGAATACGGAAATGCTGAATACGACAGCAGGTAATGTGGATTACAGCAAGAGTCTGGCAGATTTCGAGGTTACTGGTTGGAATCATTCCCAGAATAACGTAAGCGTCGAGGTCGTTGGTAAGGATGGCTACAAGTGGGTTCTGAACTTCCCAGAGGTGGGTGAGGTCCCCTTCATCATCGCTACTGCCGACGGTAAGGAGTGGATGAATGAGCGCGTAGGTGTTCCAAACATAGAGTGGTTTGGTCTGCCCAACGATTAATCTTCGCACGGACATTTAATCAGAACAATAACTCTGAGCGGTGGTGATGTCATATCGCCACCGCTTTTGTTTTCGCTCGATTTTTACTACCTTTGGCTTTGCCGAAGGTACTCTCGCTCGAGAAAATCCAAAAATCTTTTGGTTTTCTTCTCGCTTATTCGTAACTTTGGCTTCGCCGAATGTAGGCTGCATCTCGGAAATATCCAAATAAATTTGGTATTTCGCTCGATTTGCACTACCTTTGCAGCCAAAATCAGAATAATCAGAAGAATATGAATATAGAAGCATTGATCAGCAAGGCAGCAGGCGACGCCGTGAAGGCCCTCTATGGCATGGACGCCACAGAGAAGATGCTGCAGCTGCAGAAGACGAGAAGTGAGTTTGAGGGTAACCTGACACTTGTGGTGTTCCCCTTTGTGAAGGCCGCCAAGAAAAGTCCTGAGCAGACAGCACAGGAGATAGGTGAGTATCTGCAGGCAAACTGCAGTGCCGTGGAGAAGTTCAACGTGGTGAAGGGTTTTCTGAACCTCAGCGTGGGCGGTGGTGCCTGGCTGGAACTGCTGAAGGCCATCGATGCCGATGAGCATTTCGGTATGAAGCAGGCCACGGAGGACTCACCCCTCGTGATGATCGAGTACTCTTCGCCCAACACCAATAAGCCCCTGCACCTCGGACATGTGCGTAACAACCTCCTCGGATGGTCGTTGGCGCAGATCATGGAAGCCAATGGTAACAAGGTGGTGAAGACCAACATCGTGAACGACCGTGGTATCCATATCTGCAAGTCTATGCTGGCATGGCTGAAATACGGCAATGGTGAGACACCAGAGTCCAGCGGTAAGAAAGGTGACCATCTCATCGGTGACTACTATGTGGCCTTCGACAAGCACTATCGTGAGGAGGTGAAGAAACTCGTGGCTCAGGGCATGGACGAGGAGAAAGCCA
>DEWO01000161.1:1862-2017 GCA_002363695.1 Prevotella sp. UBA3208 | reverse complement strand
TCATCAAGGAAGCCCACGAGATGCTCGTGAAGTGGGAGCAGAACGACCCGGAGGTGCGCGCCCTGTGGGAGAAGATGAACAACTGGGTGTATGCCGGCTTCGATGAGACCTACAAGAAACTCGGTGTCTCCTTCGATAAGATCTACTACGAGAGC
>DEWO01000161.1:1261-1805 GCA_002363695.1 Prevotella sp. UBA3208 | reverse complement strand
GAGAGCCAGACCTACCTGAAGGGTAAGGCCAAGGTCGAGGAAGGACTCGCCAAAGGACTCTTCGAGCGTCATGACGACGGCTCTGTCTGGGCAGACCTCACCAAGGAGGGACTGGATCAGAAGCTGCTGTTGCGCAGTGATGGCACCAGCGTCTATATGACACAGGATATCGGTACTGCCGAGATGCGCTTCCAGGATTATCCCATCGACAAGATGATCTACGTGGTGGGCAATGAGCAGAACTACCATTTCCAGGTGCTCTCCATCCTGCTCGACCGTTTAGGGTTCAAGTGGGGTAAGGAACTCGTGCACTTCTCCTACGGTATGGTGGAACTGCCCAACGGTAAGATGAAGAGCCGCGAGGGTACCGTCGTCGATGCCGACGATCTGATGCAGCTCATGGTCGATGACGCCCTGAAGACCTCGATGGAGCTGGGTAAATTCGACGATATGAGTGAGGCAGAGCGCCAGGAGGTGGCCCGTATCGTGGGTATGGGTGCCCTGAAGTACTTCATCCTGAAGGTCGATGCCCGTAAGAACATGC
>DEWO01000161.1:0-1224 GCA_002363695.1 Prevotella sp. UBA3208 | reverse complement strand
CCCGTAAGAACATGCTCTTCAATCCTGAGGAGAGTATCGACTTCAACGGTAATACAGGACCTTTCATACAGTACACCTATGCGCGTATACGGAGCATCCTAAGAAAAGCCTCCCAAAAGGAGACAACCGCTGGCTCTGAGGCTCCTCTTGCAGAGAAAGAGATTGAACTGATTCAGAAGATGAGCGAATTTGGTGCAGCTGTGGAGCAGGCAGGTAAGGACTACTCACCCTCGGGTATCGCCAACTACTGCTATGAGCTCACGAAGGTGTTCAACCAGTTCTACCATGACTACTCTATCCTCAATGAGCCCGACGAGCAGAAGAAGGCCGTGCGCCTCGTCATTGCCAAGAACGTGGCCAAGATCATCAAGAACGGCATGAGCCTCCTCGGCATCGAAGTGCCCGAAAGGATGTAAAAAAGCCTCCCTATGGATAAGCTTGTGAATCCCCCCACAAACCGTCATGACACCGTACTTCCATTACCATTGGAGGTACGGGCGGACGCTTGGGCGGTGGATGCGGCGTGTTCGGGAAATCCGGGACCGATGGAATATCAGGCCATAGACCTGCAGACAGGTGCCCGCGTGTTCCACTATGGTCCTGTGCATGGCACGAACAACATCGGAGAATTCCTTGCCATCGTCCATGCCCTGGCACTCTGCTGGAACCAGGGACTCCACGACAAGACCATCTACTCCGACAGCTATAATGCCATCCTCTGGGTGTCGAAGCGGAAGTGTAAGACCAAGCTCGAGCATACCCCTGCGACGGAGCCCCTCTTTCAGGTGATTGCCCGTGCAGAGCAATGGTTGCAGACACACAATTATCGTAATCCAATCGTCAAGTGGGAGACCCAGAAATGGGGTGAAGTACCTGCCGACTTTGGGCGCAAATGACATCTTTAATTCTTTTTAACTCTAACGACGGGCCTTTACTCTGAAATTTTGCCTATATTTGCAAGCAAAATTGCAATTTTAAGATTATTTGTAGAGGGCACTAAGAAAAGATGACCGACATTCTGTTATCCAGTTTCCTAAGTTTATTTGCTTTATTTGGAAAAAAGGAGCAGGTGGATGAAGCATGGGCTAAGACCATGCTTATCAGCTTTTTGCGCCATCATTTCGGTATCAGAAACATCGATACTTACCTCGGTCTCTACGATGATATGAGAGGTGCCTACGAGATGATGGACGATGACGCTTTGGACACGCAAAGTATCGTGAC
>DEWO01000121.1 GCA_002363695.1 Prevotella sp. UBA3208 | reverse complement strand
AGGTGAGCATCAACGACTGGACCGAAGGCACCACCATCAGCGGCGGCCAGGCCATGTAAAAAGGAAGTGGCTACCGCTCTTCAAATAGCCAAATGGCCCAATCGAAAAATAAATAGGACTCGCCACGCGCTTGGCTTGTCCAAGAAATGGTAAATCGTTAAATTGTAAATTAACATTATGAACATCAAGAATATTTTCTTCGCAGCCGCAGCAGCCATGGCGCTGACGGCATGCTCCAGCGACGACGAGCAGCAGGCCGTCGTATCGCAGTTCCCCGAGGACGGCGTGATGCGCTTCACCACCAACCTCGTTGACCCCACCGCCGCTACCACGCGCGCCAGCATCACCACCAATGACCTGAACCAGCAGGGAATGAAGATCCAGGTGAAGGTGGTCAACCCCAACAACCCCAACTACAGCTATTTCTCCAACTTGCAGTACAACGGCACGGAGTGGGCACCCGAGACCAAGATGCTCTGGCAGAACAGCACGCAGAGCGTCCAGGTGACTGCCCTCTGCATAGGTGGCAGTTACATGCTCAGCCAGAATCGATTCGAAAGTGGCTGGATAGGTGGTCTCTGGGTTGATCTAGACCAGTCCACTCAGGCAAAGCTCAATGCCCAGGACGTGCTGTCTATGGTAACCAAGACCGTCAACCCACAGTCCGACCTCGTGGGCGGCAAAATTGCCATCGACTTCTACCACGCCATGACAAAGCTCGACGTGAAACTGGAGCTGATGGACGAGTTCTTTACTGCAGGCCAGAACACCACCAACATCTCCGACGTGAAAATCATCAACATCGGACGGGCTTTTGACATCAAGCCAATGGAAATTGTCAACGAGAAATACTGTTACCTCCAGGTAAGAAATAGTGATCAACTTGACGTCCTGCCCATGAAGGGCGACTGCACCGATGCCACGGCTGCTGGCGGGCACAGCTTTGCCACCTACGAGTGCATCGTTCCTCCGCAGACCATCGCCGCCAACGGCCTGACCGTCTCCTTCAAGGTGGGCACCCGCTCCTTCTCGTGGACCAACACTCAACCCATCACCCTCGAGCAGGGCAAGCAGTACACCCTGCCCCTCAAGGTGGGTTACAACACCGTGACCGTTCCTGCCTCCCGCGCCTTCACCGCCCGCAATTGGAACGACGGCAACGGCGGCAACCTCGCCACCGATTAAGTGAAGAGTGAAAATAGCTCAATCACTAAATCGAGAAATAAATAGGACTCGCCACGCGCTTGGCTTGTCCAAGAAATAGTAAATCGTCAAATTGTAAATTAACAATATGAAAGCAACAAAATATCTATCCTTGGCAGCCCTCGCCCTCATGGGCACACTCGCCAGCTGCCAGAGCGACGACGAGGCCACCATCGCCCGTCCCGCCAACGCCGTGGGCATCAACGTCACCGTAGGCTCGCTGCAGACCACCCGCAGCAACCCCGCATCGACCGATCCCAATGAGGCTAAGAACTTCAACCAGGGCGACCGGGTGTGCGTCAGCACCGAAGGTCAGGACCCCGTCCTCTTCCAGTGTCAGGATGCCGACCAGCAGACCTGGGCAGAGGTCGAGACAGGCAAGTTCCTCCTCTGGACGCAGAGCCAGATGACCTTCCTGGCATACTATCCTACCACCCCAGGCACGTCGATGACCACCTTCACCCTGCCCGCCGACCAGAGCACCGAGGCTAAGATAGCCCTCGCCGACTACATGACCCGCCAGTTTGGGTACGACAACGAATACAGCAACGACATCAACATCGACCTGGAGCGCAAGACGGCCCGCGTCATCGTGCGCATTGCCGGCTTTACCGACCAGTACTTCGATGACCAGAAGACCGTCAGCAACGTCCGCATCAACAGCCAGTACAGCGATATCGTCGACGGTGATAACGGCACGGGCAGCAGCACCGAAGTCACTCCCTACATGCAGGGCGACGGTGGTCAAGGCACCTCCTACACCGCCCTCGTCGCGCCTGGCTATGGCGACGATTATGCCACCTTCATCACCCTGACCGACGGTGAATACAACACCCTCGAAGTGACGGGTATCCCCGAACTGCGCGATGGCAACAGCTACACCTTCAACCTCATGGTGGGTAAGAACAAAATTGAAGTGGCAAGCGTCACCGTACAGGACTGGACCACCGGCGAGACACTCACAGGAGGACAGGCCGTGGAGCAGGGCGCTGCCGCCAAGGCGCTGGCTGAGGTCACTGCCGAGGACTTGGGCAAGATAGTCGGTGCCGACGGCAAAATCTATGCCACGAAAGCCGCCGCAGAGGCTGTGGCCACCGGAAATGCCGTGGCTATGATAGCCTACGTGGGCAGCGGTACGGACCACACCACCTACACGCACGGTCTGGCCATTGCACTCGCTGACGAGAGCGACTCTAACTGGAACACGGCCAAGAGCACCTGCGAGGGCAAGAGTGCCGTTACAAATGCCGCATGGCTGTTGCCCAGCCAAGCTCAGTGGAACGCTATGTTCGGTGCCAACGGCGGCAACATTAATAATTATACCGGCCTGAATAATGAATTAGCCGCAGCTGGAGGCGACAGCAGTAAATTGAAGGAGCAAGGCGGCTACTGGTCGTCGTCGGAGAACGGTGGACTCTACTATTGGCGCGTGCGCCTCATGGGAGGCAGTACCAGCTGGGGCAGCGACTATAACATCTCAACCTACCATGTTCGCGCCTGCCTCGCTTTTTAACCTATTGAGCCATTAACCAATTTGTCTTAGCCGCTTGAGCGGCAGTAGATACCACAAGGAGGGCGGCACCCTGAAAGCCACGGCGCGGACGGCCGCCCTCCCTTTCTCTCTAAAGCCTCTCAGCCGCGAGAGGTGCTACCAGGAGGACAGGAAGGTGCCTCTGAACCCTCAGCGGTGCTACTGCGCGGCAACGAGAGACCCTCTGAACCCTCAGCGGCGCTACTGCGCGGCGACAGGGAAGACTCTGAGCCCTCAGCGGTGCTACTGCGCGGCAACAGGGAAGACTCTGAGCCCTCAGCGGTGCTACTGCGTGGCAACGAGAGACCCTCTGAACCTTCAGCGGTGCTACTGCGTGGCAACAAGGAAGACTCTGAACCCTCAGAGGACAAAATATTAGTATTAACCTTTTAAAAAAAATCAAATTATGGCACAGAAAACACTTACAACCAACTATCTGTCGCGCCTGTCGAACGCTAACCACGACGGCGTGACACAGCAGATCGACGAGCGTCTGCAAGGCTTCGCGACCGACAATGCAATGCTCCAGCAGGCCGTTGCCGCCGTACACACTGCGCGGCAGGGCGAGGACACTGCCTACCGCCGCTTCAGTGGCAAGGATTTTGCCAGCGACGACCTGAAGCGCGAGGACGCTCTGGAGGACAAGTACATGTCGACAGTGCTGGGCATACTGAACGGACTGCTCAACCTGCCCGAGGACGAACCCCTGCGCCGCAAGGCACAGCAGGCCCGCCAGGTGATGAAGGACTTCAACTTCTCGACCAGCGACGGCTTCGAGGCCGAGGCCCGCAAGGTCATCAACATGGCTCAGCAGTGGCAGGACGCCACCGGGTACACGCTGCAGGAACTGGGCATCGCGCCGTGGGTGGAGAAGGCCCGGCAGCAGGCGCAGAAGGTGCTCCAGTTGGTCACCGTGCGCGTGGACAACGAGAGCGCGAAGGTGAAGGGCGAACTGGCCGCTGCCCGCCGTGCCACCGACGAGGCCATCCGCAAGGCTTACGACGTGCTGAATGCCCTCGCCGTGCTGCAGCCCACGGACGGACTGACGGCTCTGGTGACCGTCCTCTTCGGCATCGAGGACCGCGCCAAACTCTACTACATCAGCGGCGGCAAGACCGGCGGCAGCACGCCTACGCCCACGCCCACTCCTGACCCGGAGCCCACGCCTGACCCCGATCCGACTCCGGACCCGGAGCCCACACCTGATCCCGACCCGACTCCGGACCCCACACCGGACCCTCAGCCGGACCCGGACGGTGGCTCGGACTCGGACGAGTAAGATAAGAGGAAACGCCCGCTGTGACAGCGTGCCAGTTTATTTATTAATGTTTTATAAAAGCATGTTAAGAAAGGGGAGGTGCCTGACGCTCGGCGTCGCGGCACCTCCCTGTTTTTTCTGACTTTTGCCCTTTGGTCAAGGTGCTCGCGCTCGGAAAGTCTCAAATAAATTTGGATATTCTCTCGCTTATTCGTACCTTTGAGCTAAAGCTCGAAGGAACTCACGCTCGACAATGAAAACAAAAAAAGTTGTTTTTTGTTTTGCATTGTTCTCGCTTATTCGTACCTTTGCAGCCGCAATGGAAAAGAAGACGGAAATGAAGGCAGCTTTGTTCGACCTGGACGGCGTCGTGTTCGACACCGAGGGACAGTACACCGTGTTCTGGGGCGAGCAGTGCCGCGAGTTCCACCCGGAGCATCCGGGACTGGAGCACGAGATTAAGGGCCAGACGCTGGTCCAGATATACGACGCGTGGTTCGCGGGCCCACTGCGGGATAGGCAGGCGCTGATAACGGAACGGCTGGACCGGTTTGAGCAGCAGATGGACTACCGCTACGTCCCGGGGTTCGAGGCGTTCGTCGGCGGGCTGCGCCGGCGCGGCGTCCGCACGGCCGTGGTCACCAGTTCGAACCGCGTGAAGATGGAGGCCGTGTACCGCGCCCACCCCGAGTTCCGGGGGCTGTTCGACGCCATCCTGACCTCTGAGGACTTCTCGGCGTCGAAGCCCGACCCCGACTGCTATCTGCGTGCCGCCCGCCGGCTGGGCGTCGGCCGCGAGGACTGCGTGGTGTTCGAGGACTCGTTCAACGGACTCCGTTCCGGCCGTGCCGCAGGCATGTACGTCGTCGGGCTGGCCACGACCAACGCCGCCGACGCCATCCGTCCACTCTGTGACGAAGTTATCAAAAATTATATAGACTATGGGATATTTAGTAAGTGACAACCGCAAGGTGACAACACACCGGTTGATGGAGATGAAACAGAAGGGTGAGAAAATCGCAATGCTCACTTCGTACGACTTTACAATGGCCGGCATCGTCGACAAGGCCGGCGTAGACATCATACTGATAGGCGACTCGGCGTCGAACGTCATGGTGGGCAACCAGACCACGCTGCCCATGACCGTGGACCAGATGATATACCACGCCAAGAGCGTCGCCCGGGCCGCCCAGCGGGCGCTGGTACTGTGCGACATGCCCTTCGGCTCCTATCAGGTCGGCCCCGCCGAGGGCGTGACCAACGCCATCCGCATCATGAAGGAATCGGGATGCGACGCGCTGAAGATGGAGGGCGGCGTAGAAATCCTCGACACCGTCAAGCGCATACTGGACGCCGGCATTCCCGTCATGGGACATCTGGGACTGACGCCGCAGAGCATCAATAAGTTCGGGACCTACGCCGTCCGTGCCAAGGAGAAAGCCGAGGCCGACAAGCTGATGAGCGACGCCATAGCGCTGGCCGACGCCGGGTGCTTCGGCATCACGCTGGAGAAGGTTCCTGCCGCACTGGCCGCCGAGGTTACACGCGCCGTCAAGTGCCCCACCATCGGCATCGGAGCCGGCAACGGCTGTGACGGACAGGTGCTGGTCGTGGCCGACATGCTGGGCATGACCCAGGGATTCTCACCCCGGTTCCTGCGCCGATATGCCGACCTCAACACGGTCATTACCGACGCCGTCGGACACTACGTGGAGGACGTCAAGAGCGGCGACTTCCCCAATGAGAACGAATCCTATTAAGACCTTGAATACCCAGAACACACCCATACACATCCGCCTCTGGCACGCCGACTTCTGGTGCCTCGTCGTCGCCGACCTGCTGCTCACCGTGGCGACCTACATCCTGATACCCGTCTTGCCCCGCTGGCTCATCGAGACCGAGAACTTCTCGCCCGTCGAGACCGGGCTCAGCATGGGCGTCTTCGGGCTGGGACTCTATCTGCTGGGGGCGCAGTGCTCCTGGCTCGTCCAGCGCTACCGCCGCAACCAGGTCTGTATGTGGGCCATCGCGGCGCTCATAGCCGACGTCATGCTGCTGGTCTACTTCGACCACCAGCGCACCGAGTTCGTCAGCCTCTGGATGATACTCGCCCAGCGGCTGCTGCTGGGCGCCGCCTTCGGGCTGGCCCAGATGGTGCTCTCGTCAACACTCATCATCGACACCTGCGAGTCCAACATGCGCACCGAGGCCAACCACAACGCGGCCTGGTTTGCCCGCTTCGCCCTGTCGCTGGGCCCTCTGGCCGGACTGCTCGTACTGTCGGCCCTTGGCTATACCTCCGTATGGTGGGCTTCCGCGGCCAGTGCCGCCGCCGCGCTCGTACTCATACGCCGTGTCAACTTCCCCTTCCGTGCCCCCGAAGAAGACGTACACGTGGCATCGCTCGACCGCTTCCTGCTGCCCCGCGGCTATGTACTCTTCGTCAACCTGCTGCCCGTCAGCACCGTCATGGGGCTGCTGCTCACGCTGCCGCTGGCTCCTGAGTTCTACGGACTGATGATGGGTGGCTTCCTGCTGGCACTGCTGGCCCAGCGCTTCGTGTTCCGCGACGCAGAACTGAAAAGCGAGGTCATCAGCGGACAAATACTATTGACAGCGGCTCTGCTCATCATGCTCGCCCATCCTGCCAGCCCCCTGGCCCCCGTACTCGTCGGACTGGGCATGGGCATCATCAGCGCACGTTTCCTGCTCTTCTTCATCAAGCTGAGCCGCCACTGCAAGCGCGGCACCTCACACAGCACCTTCTTTCTGGGTTGGGAAACGGGTATGGCCCTTGGACTCGGCATGGGCTATGCCTTATGCTATGAACAGCGCGACACCTTATTATATATATGTCTCGCACTCATAGCCGCCTCGCTGCTGATGTACCACCTATACACCCACTCGTGGTTCATAAGCCACAAGAACCGCTGAACCGCTGACGGACCACCTCGCCGAACCGCTGACGAACTATCGGCGGCAGAACGGCGCGTAGGGGCACGTGCGGCAGACAGTCAGATCGCCCGTCGGCTCGAACGGACGCTCCGGCGAGAATATCTCTTCGATTTCCCGTTCCAACAGCTCGTTGAAACGGGCAGAGTGGTCGGCTATGTCGCGGACCGGCTCCTTGCCCAGTTTCAGCACGGGGTCGTAGCCCTCGGCCCCCGCGTGCTGGATGAACAGCAGGGCGGGAGAGACCGGACGCCGGCGCTGGCGGCTGACAATGTCCGCATAGACAAACGTCTGCAGATAGTAGTCTGCGTGCTTGCCGATGTTCTCCGGCTGGAATATGGCGTCAACATCGGCCAGCGGCTTCACCTGCTTGCTGCCCGTCTTGTAGTCCACCACGCGGATGGTGCCGTCATTCATCAGGTCAAGCCGGTCTATACGCCCGCCAAGTTTGAGAGTTGAGAGTTCTCGCCTTGCGAGTGTGGCTTCGCAATGAGAGTTGAGAGTTGAGAGGTCGCGGTGGACGTCGCACTCCAAACCGAGAATGGTAAACGGTGCCAGACGGCGGTCTATCTCCAGCAACTGGCGCAGGTAGTGGATGATGACCTCGCGGTTGATGAGATGCAGACCGCTGGCTGGAATATGCGGCATCTCCTTGTGGAAAGCCTCGTCTACGGCACGCTCGATTTCAATCTTCGACTTCAGCAGGTGCTCAATGACGTCCCGGCTGATGTCCTGCGGCAACTGGTGGTAGACGATGTCGGCGGCTTCGTGGAAAATGTTGCCGAAGATGCGGTTGTCCAACTCCTGCTCATCGTCCGGCAGGTCGGGCTCCCGCAGACCCGCCGCATAGCAGTAGTAGAACTGCAGCGGACAGCGCATATACTTGTTGATGGCCGACGGCGACAGCAGCGAGTCGGGCTGCATGAAGTGCGCGGACAGGGCCTGCATGACGCGCGGAGTCTTCTCGATGGCTGAGGGCTGCCAGCGGGCGGTGGTCTGGCCGGACTGCAGCGTGTACTGGCCGATGGAGTGACCGCTTTCGACCAGCATCTGCAGCATGAAACGGCTCATCTCGCCCCGCTGGCCGTCCTCGGTGGCACTGTTGTAAAGGATGGTCACGTCGCCGGCCCGCTGCAACAGCCGGTGGAAGTAGTAGGCATAGATACTGACCTTGTTCTCTATGGTCGTCAGTTCGTAGGCGTGGCGTAGGCTGTGGGGAATGAACGAACTGTCGTTGACGCCGCGCGGCATATTGCCCTCGTTGCACGACAGCAACAGCACGTGGTCGAAGTCCAGGTTGCGCGTCTCCAGCACACCCATCACCTGCAGCCCCTCGGCCGGCTCGCCGTGGAACGGAATGCTGGTCTGTTGCATCAGCTGGTTGACCAGCCGCTGCATGGTGATGCTGTCCACCGTCAAGTCGCCGCTCACGACGAGTCCGTGCAGACGGTTAACGAGCGTGTAGGCCCGGAACAGCGACTCCTGGAACAGTGGGTCGCGAAAGTCGTCCTTGCCCTGTTGCGCAACGTGCCGCAACTGGGCCAGCAGCGTTGTCAGCACGTCGGCAGACTGCGCCCCCTCCTTGGCAAGCGCACAGTCCTCAACGTACTTGGCATAGGGGTGGCGCTGGAAAATCCGGACAAGGCGCGGCATACGCCCTTGCACGTGCAGGTCGAACCAGAGCTGGATGAACGAGGCCACGGGAGTCTGCGACAACGGATAGCCCGTAGTGACGTTGACCTTGTCGACCTCCGGCGGCAGACAGTGGATGACCACGGGCAGCAGCGCCTCGTTGCACAGCACGATGGCCGTCCGTCGTCCGTCGCGGTAGCGCTCCTGTTCGCGCAGCCAGTTGCTGGCGTAGCGTGCCTGGATGTTCTCGGTGGGCGCGGCGATGTAGCTGACGGCCTTGTGCCGCCGGAAGTTCCGGTAGATTTCGTCGCTCTGCGTGTCCAGCTCGTTGGGGAATGCCTTCAGGTAGCGCCCGATGTACTGGCCGGCCTCGTGGTTTGCCATGTAGTAATGGTCGAAATCCCAGTAGAAATGCGCCTTGCCCTCCTTCTGCAGGGCGGCGAACAGCTGTTGCTCCACCTTCTGCAGCAGGTTGAAGCCCACAAAGAGATAGTGGTCATAGGGAAAAGATACGGCTCCAGCCCCGTCTGTGGCCACGCCCTGGCTGGAGACGCTACTGACTACCTGACGGTAAAGTGCTCCTTCGTAGGCGAGACCTTGCGCCGCCAACCGTTCGTTGAAATCGTGGTAAATGTCGGCGAAATGGCTCCAAAGCCGCAGGAAACGCTCTTTGAGCTCGGTATTGTGGTCTTCCGAGAAATTGCTGAAGAAGCGCTGTATCATCTCGCGCTGCTCGTCGGTAAGGTAGGAGATGTCGTCGAGCTCGTGGATGTCGCGCAGGTTGGCAAAGACGCGGTCGGGGTCGGCCATGTTCTTGTCGATGTCATCGAAATCGCTGAGCAGCAGCTGCCCCCAGCCGTAGAACTTGTCCAGCGTCTCGGCAGAGCCGGTCTGCAGGCAGAACGACTTGTGGAGATCGCAGACCTGCTTGATGGGGTCGGCTACCTGAAGCGGGGACTGCTGGCGGAACAGTTCGCTGATGGTGATATACGAGGGGCTCCACAGGGGCTGGCCTGCCTGACGGGCCAAGTACTCGTTGAGAAACAGCGAGGCACGCTTGTTGGGAAATACAACGGCCACGCGCGACAGATTGGTGCCGTACTTGTGGATGATATCCTCGGCGACGTATGCTAAGAAATCTTTCATCTTACTTCTTCTACCTTATTATTATATACGTACCACAGCCACCCTTTGACGTTGGGAAGCCCCATCGACTGCACGAGTTGCATGTATTCGCGCACCTGTTCTTGGTATTCGGGCTTGGGACGGCCGAATTTGAAGTCTACGACGTGCGTTTCCTTCCCGTCCGTCATGACGCGGTCAGGGCGGCGCTCCCGGACTTTGCCGTCTGCCATTTGCAGAATGGTACACTCGTTAAACAGTTTCCAACGCTCCGAGAACCAACTGCTTACACGGTTGTCTTCAAGTCGGTTGCGCAGCAGCTTGGTAACCTTCTCGCGGGTAATCTCATCGTCGTAGAGTACTCCGTCCTGCTGTAGTTGATGCAGAGCCTGGTCGATGTCCCCACTGGTGCGAATGGTGGAGAAGACGTTGTGGAGCACACTGCCTATCTTGATGTAGCTGAGTGTCTGCCGCTCGTCTTCGCCCTCGATGAAATCGCGGCTTCTGTTGCTCTGACGGAACTCGGTCTTGACGTCGAAGGTCTCAATGGTGATAGGTTTGGGCAAGACGGGTTGCAGGAAGACGTTCTCGGAGGTGGAAGCGGAGTTTCCGGAGTTAACTGAGCAATCGGGGTAATCTGATAAACTGCCATAGCTGAAGGTCAGCGCGGCGCCGTCGTCTTCCGTTCCGTCAAGGGTGCTGTTATGGAGCTCCAGCTGGGGCAACACGTTCTCTATGAGGACTGAGCGGGTGTTGGGAGCGTTGCGCCTGCCAAAGACGAAAAGCCTTTTGGAAGCACGGGTGAAGGCTACGTATAGCAGATTGAGGTTGTCGACCGTGTTCTGGAGGTGTTCGTCCAGATAGTCGTGCTCGAAGATGGTCCCGACCATCTGTTTCTGGCTGTAGTCTACGGGGACGATAGGCAGGGCGCTGAAGGGCGCCTCCTTGGGCTGGCACCACAGAATGTCGCTATGCTCCAGTCGCCAGTCGCAGAAGGGAATGATGACATTGTCAAACTCCAGACCCTTGCTCTTGTGGATGGAGAGAATGCGGATGCCGTTGATTTCACTGCTTTGTATGGTCTTGCCGCAAATGGACTCTTCCCATTCGCTGATAAAAGCATCAATGTCAGTGCTGTTGTCCAAGGTGAACTGGTTTAACTGGTCATAGAAAGCGCAGATGTAGGCACTTTGTTCGTTCAGACGTTCCAGTTGGAAGATGGAATAGAGCCGTTCGGTGAGTTCGTAGAGCGGCAGCCTCAGCAGTTCTGAAGTATGACCAATGTAGTCTTGGGGGAGTAATTCGTCCAGCGACTGGTCCTTGATGAGCAACTCGTTCTCGGGCGTCGTGTTGCCGAGGACGGAACGCTGGTATATCTTGGCTATAGTGGCCTTGGCCAGCAGGTCGTCGGGATGGGTGAGCAGGTGAAGAGCCTGTACCAGCAGGCAAACGGACACAGAGGCGTCGAGCCGGAATGCCTCGTCGCTGACAATGCGGATGTCGGGCAGATGTTCGGTAAAATAGTCGGCGACCAAGGGGATGTAGTTGTTAGTGCGCACCAAGATAGCCATCTTGTTGGGAGATATTCCCATTGCCCGGAGCTGGCTGACGGTGTCGGCCAGATGGCTTAGAGTCTGTTCCTGGTAGTCCTCCTGGGGCAAGAGACTGATGCTGACGTATCCGCAGGAATCGCGATTCTCGGGAATCTTCTGGGCTACGTCGGCATAGGCGTTCTTCAGCTGCTCGGCACCGTCGGGATAGTCCTCGCGTTGCGATTCGTACTCCTGACGGGCTGCTTCGGTAAAGAAAGCGTTATTGAACTCAATGACACGTCGCTCAGAACGGTAGTTGTACTCCAGTGGGCGGATTTCTATCATCTCGTTGCCCGGAGTGAATTCCCGGTCTATGGCGTTGAGCAGTCTCCAGTCGCCGGAGCGCCAGCGGTAGATGCTCTGCTTGACGTCGCCGACTATGAGGTTCTCGGTGTCTACATGGCTCATGCACTCTTGGAGCAGTACCTTGAAATTCTGCCATTGAACCGTAGAGGTGTCTTGAAACTCGTCTATCATGACGTGTTCCAGTTGGGTTCCTATCTTCTCGAAGATGAACGGGGAGTCGCTGTCCTTGATGAGCGAGTGCAGCAACTGCTGGGTGTCGCTGAGCAGGAAGCGGTTGGCCTCGTCGTTCATCTCGCGTACCTTTTTCTCTATACTGTCAAGAAGACGCAACTGGTTCAGGTGGCGTAGCGTGAGGTCGGCGGATTTAAACAGTTTCCACTGTCTGGGACGTTCTTCAACGGCACGGCGCAGGATGGGCATCAAGACACTTTCTGCTACAAGATGAATGGTTTCTGGTCTTTTGCTTTTCTTGGAATACCATTTTTCGGCAAAGTTCATACAGTCGGACACCCGACTGCCAACAATGCTATCGTCCATCTGCCCGTTGCTGAGTTTCACAAAGAATCCGTACACGCCAGTCTTGCCGTAGCTGAGTTCGTCGACGGTGATGCCTTCTGCCTCAAGAGAGTCGAAAAATTGGTCGGCAATCTCTTTCATGTGCTTCTCGGCATCGCTACGAATCTGGCGCATTTGCCCCATATACCCGTCAAGGAAGTTCTTTTGGCTGATCAGCTGGTTCAGTTCAATGCTTTTCTCTTTATAGTAGTCACGGAAGATAGTGCGGCCAAACTGCTTGACTTGTCCAATGATGTTCCATGAACGGTCTTCGCTGATGGTTTCCATGATGTACTTCAGCAACCACTGCAGCATGACGTCAGTGTGGGTGAGCGAGTCAATGAGCCGGTCGACGGCCTGTTCCTCCACTTGAACGTCATTTAGCCCGATGCGTAGATTCGCCGTGAGGTCCAGCTCGCGGGCAAGATTGCGTAGTACGCTCTGAAAGAAGGTGTCTATTGTTTCCACGCGGAAATAGCTGTAGTTGTGCAACAGCAGGTTAAGGGCTTTACCCGCCTGCTGTGAGATGGTTTTCCCGTCCAGCCCGGTCTCTGAGCTGATGTGCTGGGTGTAATTGACGGAGTCGGGTAGCTGTTTCCAGATGCCATAGAGTTGGCTGAGGATACGCATCTTCATTTCCTCGGTGGCTTTGTTGGTGAAGGTGACGGCCAATATGCTGCGATAGCTCATCGGATTGAGAACGAGCAGCTTGATGTATTCTGTGGCTAATGTAAATGTTTTGCCAGAACCGGCGCTGGCTTTGTAAACAGTAAGTGGTTTTACCATCGGCTGAATATTAGTATAGTTACTTTAAAGCCTACATTTTGTATTTTGGAGTCGAGAAAATTTGTAAACACGGCAGCAGAGAGATAGCGGTTGGTAAATCCGTAGCCCAACTCGAAATATGGTCTGGTGTGCTGAATGGACAAGGCACTGACGTAAATACGCTCCGTCTCAATGTAGCGTCCGAACAACGGCAGGTGATAAAGAAGCATCATAGGGGAGTCGTAAGAGGCATGTCCTCTCAGATAGTAGTCGGATTCGTTGTACCATCGGCTGTCCAGAAGCTGGAATTGGCCACTCCAGTCGTCTTCCCAGCCGGTAGGAAGGTTGTTGTCGTGGAAATTGGTATAGTCAACGAAATAGTCGGAACTACGTTGGGTATAATAGCCTATGCCTGCTCTTAGGTTTAGAATTCTCATACTCTTCAATCTATGGAGAAAGACGGCATCGTATTCCCACCGTTCGTAGCTAAGGTTAGACTTAAAGATGTTTCTGAAGCTGTGTTCGTAGTTGGCAGTCAATACCGGGCCATTGTACCACGGTTTTAACCTAATGGTTATCATGGGGGCAAAACTGTAGAATGCGTCCTCCATATTGACCTTTTGCATTAACTCCCTGTTTGTGGAAATGCGACGATGGTACACGAAGCCAGTCTTGAATTCAAGCCAGTCAAAGGCGGCAATATTATTGTAGGCTTGGATGAATTCATCTTTGAAGTCAGGCATGGATATGTTTTCTCTGCCATATCTCTTTTTAAATTCTTCTGCCATGGCTCCATGGGATATGTGGTTACCGTTACCCCAAAGTATTTCAGCAAAACCATTGCGCTTGGGATTGTATGTCATGCGTAAGGGGATGGTATAGTAAAACCGTCTTAGCTTGAAGTTGTAACCCAGTTGTGTTTCAAGCGACAGGTAACGATGAGCATTCCAGTTGTATTGTGCGCCCAATTTGAGCTTATAGCTGATGCCGTTACTACGGCTATAGCCAAAATAAAGCGGATTTAGAAGCGGCGAGAAGCGCATGGACAGTCCTCCTGTTCTTGTGCCGTTTCCGTTGATGAGGTTGTCGCCAATCACATTCCAGGCGGCATCTCTTATCCGTTTCCAATAATTCTCATGTTTGTTACTGTCGGCCGCCTGAAGCATCTCTTCCTTCTGCTGTTCCTCCAGTTGTTTTTGATAGATTTTCTGGTCTTCTGGTGTCAGTGGTATTGGGCGCAGTTGCTCCATCAAGTCTTTATCTACCACTTCATCTAATGAGTCGGGTAGGGTTGTCTGACAATTATAGACAGCGGTACAGTGTGAGACAATGCGGTTTCCGAAAAATTTGAAAGAAGCACTTGTTGAGCAGCGTTCGGGGAGTGGTGTATGCACATCCTGCTGGTTCATTAACGCAGACACATTGAAAGAAATCATGTCAAATTCGCCTTCGAATTGTACAGATTGGAGCCTGCCCGTTGTTATGTCTACTATTGCCTGTCCGCTAACAAGTTGTGTGTTGAGTGTTCGTGGACGGAAGTGTAGGTACGCAAGATATCCTTCTGTGGATGTGACATCGTATCGATAGAACCGTCGATTGGCACGATTAAAAGGGGATAGCAAACGGTCTGGATAGATAGTGACATTGTAGAAATTGGGAGTAACAGATTCGAATATGGCAGGCATTGCCGTGCGCTGTCTTGGTATATTGCCGCATACCACCTGTCGTCTCAGGTCGTATTTATTGGCATTTTGGAATCTCAGTTTGCCATAGGATTCTCCAATATATTTCTTGTCGCCTTGTGCAATCACATACATGGTAGGTACCAAAAACAGAATGGGGTTGCGCCGGAGGGTGCTGAAGCCATAACACAGATAAACGTTCTGTTCCAGTCCGTCTACTGGAGTAGTGTAGTTACGTTGGTAGTTCCAAATGCGATTCATTAGCGTTGAGTCTGCTTTGGACGCAAAACAAATGCTGGGCATGAGAGTCATCATGCCCAGCACAAGATATATTATTATGTGCAGCTTCCGATTCACGCCCCCAAAATTACAAAAAAAAATTGGAGCGACAAAAGATTTAGCCTAAATATTTCATTAGAATACGGGCATTGCCGGAGTCACGCAACTTTGCAATGCTCTTTTCGCGAATCTGTCGAACACGTTCACGGGTCAGCCCCAATTGGTCGCCAATTTCCTCAAGCCCTTTCTCATGACAGCCTATGCCAAAGCACTCGCGCAAAATAGTAATCTCGCGGTCTTTGAGTACTTTCTCCAGCACATTATTCAGTTCCAGCGCCATGGACTCATGGTCAACCTGACGGTCAGTGCGTGAGTCATCGCCTGATGCCATGATGTCCAGCATACAGTTTTCCTCGCCTTCTTGGAAAGGTGCATCTATAGACACGTGGTGTCCGTCAGCCATTAGGCTTTGTCCAATCTTCTCTTCGTCAATACTAGTTGCAGCGCTTAATTCCTGGATGGAAGGGTGACGCTGGTTCTCCTGCTCGAATTTGTTGATTTCCTGATTGATTTTGCTCAGCGAACCTACCTGATTCAAGGGCAGGCGCACAATACGACTTTGCTCTGCTATAGCTTGTAAGATGGATTGACGAATCCACCATACGGCGTATGAAATAAATTTGAAACCACGTGTTTCGTCAAATTTCTGTGCGGCTTTAATCAGCCCAATATTTCCTTCGTCAATCAAGTCAGTCAACGTCAGTCCCTGATGCTGATACTGCTTGGCGACAGAAACAACGAAACGAAGGTTGGCTGTTACCAACTTCTCCTTAGCGCGTTCACCTTCACGGCCGCCCTTGCGAATTTTCTGAGCCAGTTCAATTTCCTCGTCAATACTGATTAACGGAGCTCTTCCTATCTCGACAAGATACTTGTCCAGAGCCTCGCTGGAACGATTCGTAATGCTCTTCTGAATCTTTAATTGCCTCATCTTTTACTTGCTAAAATATATATAACTACCTGAAAACCAATTTTGTGCAACCTATTCTTTGTCTTTTGCGGTGCAAAGGTACAAAAAAAATCGGCTCGTTGTTCTCCGACGGCCGACTTTTTAAAAAATATTAATGTTCTTACTGCTTTATTCCGTAGGCATATTGATTTGCTTTTTCACCTTATCGACATACGCATCAATGGTTGCCACAGCAACAATGTTGACGACATCACGAACGGAAGCGCCAAAGTCTATGAAGTGGATCGGCTTGTTCAGTCCCATCTGGATGGGGCCGATAATCTCGACGTCTGCATCCAACATTTGGAGCATCTTGTAGCTGGAACGTGCTGATGTCAGGTTCGGGAATACCAAGGTGTTGACATCCTTGCCAAACAGGCGAGTGAATGGATATTGCTCGTCACGCAGTTCGCGGTCAAGCGCAAAACCAATCTGCAACTCACCGTCAATGGGCAGGTCTGGATAGTGTTCCTGCATATACTCTACGGCACGTTTGACCTTCTGGGCACCGTCACTTTGGTTACTGCCGAAGTTGGAGTGACTGATCATACCCAAAACAGGTGTCTCGTTGAAGAACCTCACACTTTTGCTAGCCAGTTTCGCTATATCAATCAGTGTGTCGGTGTCAGGATTTTCGTTGACTAGTGTATCGGCAATATATAAGGTGCCTCGGGCAGAGTTGATAATGTGCATGGCACCGAAATGTTTATATTGTGGGCGGATTCCAATGACCTCGTTGACAACCTTGATGGTATTCGAGTACTTGGTATAAAGTCCGGTGATGAAGGCGTCAGCCTCACCTGTCTCAACCATCATCATGCCAAAGTAGTTGCGTTCAAACATCTTGTCGTTAGCTTCCTGGAAGGTATAACCCTCTCTCTGACGCTTCTCTGTCAGAATGTGTGCATAACGTTCGCGGCGTTCCTGTTCGGACGGGTGGCGCAGGTTGACAATTTCTATGCCGTCAATATTGAGGTCCAGTTTGTCTGCCAGTTTCTGGATGACTTCGTCGTTACCCAGCAAGATGGGCTCACAGATTCCCTCAGCTTTGGCCTGAACGGCAGCCTTCAGCATGGTGGGGTGAATGGCTTCTGCAAAGACCACACGTTGCGGGTGTGCTGCAGCTGTCGTATAAAGTTTCTGCGTCAGCTTGGTCTCTTGTCCCAGCAGTATGGAGAGCGAGCGTTTGTATTCGTCCCAATTCTCAATTTTACGTCTGGCTACACCGCTGTCAATAGCAGCTTTAGCTACAGCAGCGGAGACCTCAGTGATGAGTCGTGGATCAACGGGCTTTGGAATGAAATAGTCGCGGCCGAAAGTCAGGTTGTTAACTTTATAGACGTCGTTTACTACGTCAGGAACAGGCTGCTTGGCAAGGTCGGCAATAGCATATACAGCAGCAAGCTTCATCTCTTCATTGATAGCCGTAGCGTGTACATCCAGTGCTCCACGGAAAATGTACGGGAAACCAATGACATTGTTAATCTGGTTCGGGTAGTCTGTACGTCCGGTAGACATGAGGGTGTCGGGACGTGCTTCCATTGCATCTTCGTAGCTGATTTCAGGAACAGGGTTAGCTAAAGCGAAAATAACAGGATCTTTGGCCATCGTCTTGACCATTTCCTTGGTAAGTACGTTGCCTTTGGACAAGCCGACAAATACGTCAGCATCTCTTACAGCCTCTTCCAAGGTATGGATGTCCGTTCGATTGGTGGCAAAGAACTTCTTTTGCTCGTTGAGGTCTGGGCGGTCAATAGAAATGACGCCTTTTGAGTCCAACATGACAATGTTTTCCTTCTGTGCTCCGATGGCCATATAGAGTTTGGTGCACGAAATGGCAGCAGCACCAGCACCGTTTACCACAATCTTGACCTTGCTGATGTCTTTGCCGTTGACCTCCAAGGCATTCTTCAATCCCGCAGCAGAGATAATAGCGGTGCCGTGCTGGTCGTCGTGCATCACAGGGATGTCGAGACTTTTCTTCAGACGCTCTTCAATGTAGAAACATTCAGGTGCCTTGATGTCTTCCAGGTTAATACCGCCAAAGGTTGGGGCTATTCTTTCAACGGCCTCGCAGAATTTCTCAGGGTCCTTCTCTGCCACCTCAATATCGAAGACGTCAATACCTCCGTAGATTTTGAACAGCAGGCCTTTCCCCTCCATTACCGGTTTTCCACTCATGGCGCCTATATCTCCAAGCCCCAATACGGCAGTACCGTTGGAAATGACGGCTACCAGATTTCCTTTGTCGGTGTATCTATAGGCATTGTCAGGATTCTGTTGGATTTCCAGACAAGGGTAGGCTACACCAGGAGAGTAGGCCAATGACAGGTCTGTTTGGGTACGATAGGCCTTGGTAGGCTTTACTTCGATTTTACCGGGACGTCCCGCCTCATGATAGTTGAGAGCGGCTTCTTTGGAGATTTTTACCATAATCGTGTATTATTGAAATTATTCTTTTCCGGAGCGCAAAAGTACTAAAAACTTGGGAAAATCGCGATTTTTTTTAATCTTTTTAGTAACTTTGCAGCGAAAACTTATACTTATGCAAGATTTAAAAGAAGCAACATCTTATCGGATAGCCCTGAAGGATCGAATCATGGAAGCTGCCATGAAACTTTTCAGGGAGCGTGGCATCAAGGCTGTCAAGATGGATGATATTGCCCAACAGTTGGGTATCTCAAAACGTACCCTCTATGAAATCTACGAAGACAAGGAAAAACTGCTCTACTATTGCATTGTCACCTATGACCGCCGGAGACATACTTATATGGAGAACTATTCCCTTGAAGGGCATAATGTCATAGATGTCATCGTTGAGGCTTATCGGATGAAGCTCAGAGAGACAAGGACTGTAAATCCTCTGTTCTATGAAGACATTATGAAATACCCTCAGGTAGAACAATATATTAAAGAAGAACATGAGCGGATGCGTGAGGGCTTTGTTCTCTTTATGCAGCGTGGGGTTGATGAGGGCTTCCTGCGTTCGGAAATTAACTATCAGATGGTTCCTCATCTGCTAGATGCCGTAGGACAATATGTGATGAATACTCAGATGCTGAAAAAATACCCTGCCGACGAACTTTTCGATAATTTGTTTCTGGTATCGCTTCGAGGACTGTGCACTATAAAAGGCTATCAGCTGTTGGAAGATGCCATCGCTACTAAAATTCGGTGAATGACAGAGGCATCAGCTCCTTGATGCCGTCAACAATATATATATGATTTTTCCCATAGAGCAGAATGCGTATCGGTTGCTTGAAACGCGTCTCGCTTTCAATGATGACCTGACGGCAAATGCCGCATGGGCTGATAGGTTTTTCCTGTAGCTCTCCATGTTTGTTGCGGGCTGCAATGGCAATCATCAGGATGGGTTGCTCAGGATATTGTGCCCCAGCTGCAAAGATGGCTGAACGTTCTGCGCATATTCCGGCAGGGTAGGCGGCGTTCTCTTGATTACATCCAATGATGGTTTCCCCGTTTTCCAACAGCAAAGCAGCACCCACACGAAATTGGGAGTAGGGGGCATACGATCTGTTGGTAGCCTCGATAGCAGCTTCTACAAGTGCTCGCTCTGTGTCTGTCAGGTCGCCTATCTGGGCATCCAGAATAGACGTTTTGATGACTAATTCTTTCATATTCTTCCGATTTTTGTTGCAAATATAATTATTTTTCTTTATTTTTGCAACTCAAAACGAGGTTTATTCATGAAACGGTACATATTTTCTTTCTTTTTAATGATTTTCGGACTTCCTGTTGTGCTCGCACAGAGTGTTGTTTGGAATCAGCGTTTCCAAGACTATTTTGATACCTACAAGGATGTTGCCATTGACCAGATGCACCAATATAAAATACCAGCCAGCATTACACTGGCACAAGGTGTGCTGGAATCTGGAGCTGGCAGGAGCGAGTTGGCCCTGAAGGCCAACAACCATTTTGGTATCAAGTGTAATGGGTGGACAGGTCGTAAGGCCTATCATGACGATGATGAGCGTGGTGAGTGTTTTCGGGCTTACAATTCTGTCTTCGAAAGTTATAAAGACCATTCTGAGTTTTTAACAACCAGTCAGCGCTATAGTCGTTTGTTCCGGCTGAAACTGACTGACTATAAAGGTTGGGCAAAGGGTTTAAAGTCTTGCGGCTATGCTACAAGTCCGGTGTATGCTTCCAAGTTGATTGACATTATCGAAGTCTATAAGTTATATCAATATGACACTGTTAAAGCATATGGCAAGCTCCGCCAACAGGGTGAACATATTAATTTGCGCCATATCTATACCTTCAACAAGAATTACTATTTGTATGCACGCAGAGGCGATACCTTCCGTACGATAGCTGCCGAAGTGGACATATCTTATAAGAAACTGGCACGCTATAATGAGCGTGACAAGAACGATATTTTAGAAGAAGGCGAGGTCGTTTGGCTGCATAAGAAAGCAAGAAAGGCTCCCAAGAGTTATAAGGGGAAACTGCATAGGGTTCAGGCTGGCGAATCGATGTATTCTATCGCTCAGAAATATGGCATCCGAATGAAATATCTATATAAGATGAACGACTTGCCCCCTACGTATCAGATTCGTGTGGGTGACCTGCTGAGGCTGAGATAAGAGTTTTCAGTCCTTTAGCAGGTTGGTCAGGAAATCATCCAAATCCTTACCCAATCCAGCCATCAGTTCTTCGTCAATGATGACAGTATCGTCATCAACGACATACAGTTCTGCGATGTTCTCGCGATCCTCGTCTTCCAGGACAAAAGAGTAGGGCTTCAGGATGGACATGCCCTCAATCATGTCCTTTTGCTTATTCAGTACAATTCGCAGAATGTTGGTGACGTCTTGGTAGAAAGAGTCCTCCTTGTTTTCAATCCATTGTTCAATCACGCAGCGTGTCAGTTCCTTGTCATCGTCGTCAAATACCAATAATTCGCCTGTTTCCTGATTGACACGAATATGTAGGTCAGTAAGTTGAGTAGCTTCTTCCTGAGGAGGAAATTTCTCGGTCACTTTCCGTAATGCACGTTCTGCTTGCTGAATGGTTTGATCTGTAGCTTTCATCGTTTTTATTCCTTTTGACGTCACAAAGGTACGAATAAGTGAGTGAAAAACCAAATTAATTTGGATTTTTTCCGAGCGAGAGTACTTTCTACAAAGTAAAAAGGTACGAATAAGTGAGTGAAATTGCAAACGATTACGACTTTTTTTCAAAAAAACTCATATATTTGCATGATTAATTCATATTTTTATTGTACCTTTGCAATTGCAAACTCGAGATTGCAAACTAATGAGTACTAAAATAAGTCATTCAGGGGTTATAGAAAGTATAGAGGGCAATAGCGTTCATGTGCGCATTGTCCAGACTTCTGCTTGTGCTACCTGTAAGGTGGCCGGCTACTGCAATGCAGCCGAGTCCAAGGAGAAGATTGTTGACGTAACCCCTGTTGATACATCTCTTTACAAGGTAGGTCAGGTGGTGACGGTGTCTACTTCGGGACAAGTGGCCGCCCGTGCCTTGCTCTGGGGCTTCGGCATACCTTTCCTCGTGCTGGTTGGCGTGCTTTTTGTTGTCTTGCAACTATCTGGCAGCGAGGGGGTGGCAGCCCTCAGTGCTTTGGCGGCCCTTGTGCCTTATTATGGTCTGTTATGGGTGTTTCGTGAGAAGATGCGTGAGCAGTTGGCTTTTTCGATAGAACAATAATTCAAAACTAAAACAAATAAAAAACAAGTATTTTATGAATTTTATTCTTATTGCAGTATTAGTGCTGGGCGCCATCGGACTGATAGCGGCTCTGGTGCTGTTTGTCTGCTCCAAGAAGTTCGCAGTCTACGAGGACCCTCGCATTGCTCAGGTTACTGAACAGTTGCCAGGTGCCAATTGTGGCGGTTGCGGATTTGCTGGATGTGGCGGTTTGGCTGATGCACTTGTCAAGGGTGCTGATGCTGGAAGCCTTGAAGGGCTGATGTGCCCTGTCGGCGGACAAGAAGTGATGGGTAAGGTGGCCGACCTTTTGGGTATGGCCATTGCCAATGGTGACCCGATGGTGGCTGTTGTGCGTTGTAACGGAACATGTGCATTGCGTCCGAAGATTGCTGAGTACAGCGGTCTCCGCACTTGTGCAGCCATGAACTCATGTGGTGCTGGTGAGACGGCTTGCGGCTTTGGCTGTCTGGGTTGTGGCGATTGTGTGGCAGCCTGCCAGTTTGATGCCATTCACATGAATCCCGAGACGGGCCTGCCTGAGGTTGACGAAGAGAAGTGTGTGGCTTGTGGTGCTTGTGTCAAGGCCTGCCCGCGTCACATCATCGAGCTTCGCAAGAAAGGGCCGAAGGGTAGGAGAGTCTTCGTCTCTTGCGTTAACAAGGACAAGGGCCCTGTTGCCATGAAGGCTTGTAAGGCAGCTTGTATCGGTTGTGGCAAGTGCGAGAAGGAGTGTAAGTTCGGAGCCATCACCATCGAGGGCAATGTTTCATACATTGACCACACCAAGTGCCGTCTCTGCAAGAAGTGTGTAGAGGTGTGTCCCACGAAGGCTATCCACGCTATCAACTTCCCGGCTCCCAAGCCGAAGCCTGAGGTTCCTGTTCAAGCCCCCAAGGCTGTAGTGAGCGAACCCAGTCAGTCTAGTCAACCTAGTTCTACTAGTCCTGTTAGTGAACCAAAAGTAAATAAGGAGGAACAAGCATGAACGTAAGAACATTCCGTATAGGTGGTGTACACCCCGAAGAGAATAAGCTGACCCACGAAGTTGCTACGAAGGTTGCCGCCCTGCCTAAGCAGGCAGTCTTCCCCCTCAGCCAGCACATTGGTGCTCCTGCCAAACCTGTTGTCGCCAAGGGTGACAAGGTAAAGGTGGGTACCTTGATTGCTGAGGCTGGTGGCTTTGTGTCGGCTCCTATCTATTCATCTGTCAGCGGTACCGTGTTTAAGATTGATACCGCTATTGATGCTACAGGTTATCGTAAGCCTGTTATTATTATTAATGTAGAAGGTGACGAGTGGGAAGAGACCATCGACCGTTCTGACAAGTTGGAAACCGTGAAGGCTCACCCCGAACTGACTCCCGAGGAAATTGTGGAGCGCATCAAGACGGCTGGTGTCGTTGGTATGGGTGGTGCTTGTTTCCCCACCTTCATCAAACTCTGCCCGCCACCTACGGCGAAGGCTGAGTGTGTCATCATCAATGCAGTCGAGTGTGAGCCTTATATCACTGCCGACTTCCGTTTGATGATGGAACATGCCGACGAGATTCTTGTTGGTCTGGAACTGCTGATGAAGGGTGCTAAGGTGACTCGTGGATATATTGGTATTGAGACCAACAAAATGCCTGCCATCGAACTGCTCACCCAGAAGTGTGCAGAGGTATTCGGAGGAACAGAGTACCATGTAGAGGTTGTTCCCTTGAAACAGCGTTATCCTCAGGGTGGTGAGAAACAGCTGGTAGACGCCGTCATCCGCCGTCAGGTTCCTGCACCTCCTGCTATTCCAGTCAACGTTGGAGCAATTGTTCAGAATGTAGGTACTGCATACGCCGTGTATGAGGCTGTTATGAAGCGTAAGCCCCTGTTCGAGCGTTATACTACAGTGACGGGTAAGAAACTGCAGAATCCTGGCAACTTCCTCGTTCGCATGGGAACACCGATGAAGGACCTTATTGAGGCATGTGGCGGAATGCCCGAGGGTGACAACAAACTGTTGGCCGGTGGTCCAATGATGGGTAAGGCACTGACTTCCGTGGAAGTACCTATCTGCAAGGGCACCAACTCGGTAACGATTATCTCGGGTGAAGAGGCTTTCCGTAAAGAGCCAAATCCCTGCATTCGCTGTGCCAAGTGTGTCAGTGCTTGTCCAATGGGCTTGGAACCCTATCTGCTGGCGAAGCTTGCCGCTGTCAAGAATTGGGAACGTGCCGAGCATGAGGAGGTTGTTAGCTGTATCGAGTGTGGCTCGTGTCAGTTTACCTGTCCTGCCCACCGTCCGTTGCTTGACAACATTCGTCAGGCTAAGTCTACGGTGATGGGAATTATTCGTGCCCGTGCAGCTGCAGCAGCACCCAAAAAGTAAAAAAGTTAAAAGGTAAAAAAGTAAAATACAATGGGAAAATTAATTGTATCATTATCGCCTCACGCACACGGAACAGACACCGTTGAGAAGAATATGTACGGGGTCATCATTGCCCTGTTGCCTGCGCTGCTCGTGTCGTTCTATTTCTTCGGCATTGGCTCAGCCATTGTCTGTGCTACGAGCGTTGCGGCCTGTGTCTTCTTCGAGTGGGCCATCAATAAGTTTATGCTCAAGAACGAGCGCAATACCGTCTGTGACGGCTCTGCCGTGCTGACTGGTCTGCTGCTCGGCTTCAACCTTCCCAGCAACCTTCCCATCTGGATTATCATCATTGGTGCCTTGTTTGCCATTGGTGTAGCCAAGATGACGTTTGGCGGTCTGGGCAATAATCTCTTTAATCCTGCGCTGGTAGGTCGTGCAGCCCTGTTGGTAGCCTTCCCCGCCCAGATGACCACATGGCCGAAGGTTGGCCAGCTTGGCAGCTATCTCGATGCCGAGACGGGTGCTACCCCCCTGGCTATTATGAAGGAGGCCATCAAGAGTGGCGATGCCAGTGTGCTGGACCAGCTGCCTTCCTCCTTCGACCTTTTCATTGGTAATCATCCCGACGGAGCCGGTGCCATGGGTGAAATCTGTGCGCTGGCACTGCTGCTGGGCTTGGCTTATATGCTGTGGAAGAAGATCATCACTTGGCACATCCCCGTCAGTATCATCGCTACAGTGTTTGTCTTTGCTGCCATCTGCCACGCTATCAGCCCTGCCTATGCCGATCCCTTCTCAGTCATCCTCTCTGGTGGCCTGATGCTGGGTGCCATCTTCATGGCTACCGACTATGTCACCTCACCGATGACAGCCAAAGGCCAGCTCATCTACGGTGTCTGCATTGGTTTCCTGACCGTTGTCATCCGTAACTGGGGTGCCTATCCTGAGGGAATGTCGTTCGCCATCTTGATTATGAACGCTTTTACACCTCTTATTAATAATTATGTGAAACCCAAGCGCTTCGGTGAAGTGCCGGCAAAAAAGTAAAAAGAGTAAAAAAGTAAAGTTATGAAGAAACTTGAATCATCTTTGACTAATATGGTGCTGGTACTCACGGGAGTAGCAGTCATTATGGGTGGTATCCTTGCTTTTGTGAACCATCTCACCGAGGGGCCCATCAATGCCCAGAAGGAAAAGGCGCTGGCTGACGGTATCAAGACAGTCATGTGTGTGGACGATCTGACTGTCGCCAAGACGGACGAAGTTCGCCAGAACGACGCCAAGGGCAAGGAAATGCTGTTTAAGATTTATCAGGTGAAGGACGCTCAGGGACAGGATCTCGGTGCTGCCGTAGAGTCTACTACGGGTGGTTTCGGTGGTGACCTGAAGGTGCTGGTGGGTTTTGACCCCGAAGGCAATATTCTGGGTTACACGCTGCTGGAACACGCAGAGACTCCAGGTCTGGGTGCCAAGGCTGACAAGTGGTTCCAGAAGGGCGAGAAGGGCGATATCATCGGTAAGAATCCTGCTGAGCCTCTCGTCGTATCCAAGGACGGCGGCCAGGTGGATGCCATCACGGCCTCTACCATTACCAGTCGTGCTTTCCTGCTCGCTGTCAACAATGCCTATAAAGCCTACAAGGCCACTCCGGCAGAGTAAAGGTAAAAAAGTAAAAAGGTAAAAAAGTAAATTATGAATTACATAGATATCATCAAAAATGGCATTGTCAAGGAGAACCCCACGTTTGTCCTGATGCTGGGTATGTGTCCTACGCTGGCCACTACCACCTCTGCCATGAACGGTATGTCGATGGGTCTTGCTACGATGGCTGTACTCATCTGCACAAACTTTGTGATTTCGTGTCTGAAGTCAGTGACGCCCGACAAGGTGCGCATTCCTGTGTTCATTGTGGTCATTGCCGCCTTCGTGACTATGCTGCAGCTTGTCATCAAGGCTTATCTGCCTGACATTGATGCAGCCCTCGGTCTGTTCATCCCGCTGATTGTGGTGAACTGTATCATCCTCGGCCGTGCTGAGGCTTTTGCTGCCAAGAACTCACCCGTTGCTTCGCTGTTCGACGGCATCGGCATTGGCCTTGGCTTTACGCTGGGTCTGACGCTGCTGGGAATCTGTCGTGAGATTCTGGGCTCAGGTTCCGTTTTCGGATTCACCCTGCTGCCTGAGACGTACAATATCCTGCTATTCGTCCTCCCTCCGGGTGCTTTCATCATGCTGGGATTCCTCATTGCGATGGTAAACAAATTGAAGAATTGAAAGATTGAAGAATTGAAAAATTGAAGTTATGGAATACATATTGATTTTCATTAGCGCGATATTCGTCAATAATATCATCCTGTCGCAATTTCTCGGTATCTGTCCGTTCCTCGGCGTATCGAAGAAGATTGATACCTCGCTGGGTATGTCGGCAGCCGTAGCCTTCGTGCTGACGCTGGCCACCATCGTTACCTGGTGTGTACAGAAGTTTGTGCTCGATGCCTTTGGCTTGCAATATCTGCAGACCATTGCTTTCATTCTCGTCATTGCCGCTCTGGTGCAGATGGTCGAGATTATCCTCAAGAAGGTGTCTCCCGCACTCTATCAGGCACTGGGCATCTTCCTGCCTCTGATTACTACCAACTGCGCCGTGCTGGGTGTGGCCATTCTGGTTATCCAGAAAGACTTCAACCTGCTGCAGAGTGTGGTTTATGCCTTCTCGACGGCTATCGGCTTCGGATTGGCACTGACCGTCTTTGCCGGTATGCGTGAGCAGTTGGAATTGGTCAGCGTTCCCAAGGGTATGCGCGGTATGGCTATCGTCATGCTGTCGGCAGGTCTGCTCTCGTTGGCCTTCATGGGCTTCTCGGGTGTTGACGGAGGTCTGCGTGTACTCTTCGGCTTGGACTAAGCCCATCAAGACATACTAAAAAGAAACCTTCCCAAATCGGGAAGGTTTCTTTTTGCTTTGAGGTGCCTGGCGGATTCGAACCGCCGTAGACGGTTTTGCAGACCGTTGACTAAGCCACTCATCCAAGGCACCGTTTCAGCGAATGATAGAGTGAAACTCGCTTCAGCTCTTCTGAGCGTAGGTGTCTGATTGTTTATCAAGGCACCGTTTCTGCTTAGCGGTTGCAAAAGTAATACTTTTATTTTGATTGACCAAACTTTTTGCAGTTTTTTTTCAATTCACACCCCTTACAAGGGTCTCCGCCGGGCTTTACAGCCTCATAAATACGCCATCCGGCATAAATGACGGCTAAAACGATGATGACAAAGACGAAGTAATTCTGCATTGCTCAATTTTCCTTGGTCATAATCTGGGCGAAGTCAAGCTAACTCCTCAGTTTTCTCAGCAGCACCTTGTTGATGGCCTGAATACGCCGGCCGCTTTTCTCCAAGTCCTTGCCGATGTCCTCGCGTACATTATTTATATTATTAAAGAAGTCGCTGAAGGCATTCAGCACCATGTTGGGCTCGGCTTTGTCCTCGGGGACGTCAGGATTGGCCACGATGCGTATGCCCAGATGCTCAATGTGGACGTCAATGTCGCTGTTGGTCATGATGGGGTCTCCGTCATAGTGTATGGCTCCGGGCCCCTGGCGGTGTATGGTCAGGTTGCGCGTGCGGAACGTCTTGATTTTCGAGTTGTTGCCCAGTGTCTTCATAAACAGGTCTGCAGCAATCTGTGGAGCCTCCAGCGCATCGAATGGCTCCATCACGATGACGTCCATCTCGCCGTCCTTCATGGTGGCTCCTGGAGCGATGTACGCGTTGTTGCCGTATTGCGAGGCGTTGGCACAGGCTATCAGGAACGCCTTGTACTGTGTAGTACCGTTGTCATCTATAATCTCGTACGTCTCGGGCTTGTATTTCAGCCCCTCCCTCAGCACGTTCTCCACGTAGGTGATGGGCCCTCGCTTGCCAGACTCGGCAAACTTCAGCGAGATGAAGGCATCGAAGCCCATGCCGCAGGTGCAGAAGAAGGGCAGGCCGTTGATGACGCCGTAGTCAAAAGCTTCTATTTGGGCTTGGTTGATAATGTCAAGAGCTTTCCTGATGTCCATGGGTATGCACAGATGACGAGCCAGCCCGTTGCCCGAACCGCAGGGAATGATGCCCAGTGCCGTTTCGGTATGTACCAGCGAGCGGGCCACCTCGTTCACCGTTCCGTCGCCTCCTACAGCCACTACGATGTCGTCACCTCGGGCTGCACGTGCCTTGGCCAACTCGGCTGCGTGGCCGGCATATTCGGTGATGCACACCTCGTATTCAAAGCGTTCCTTGTCCAGAATCCGGTCTATCAGGTCAGGGATTTCATGCTTGCTCTGAGTACCCGAGATGGGATTTATGATGAATGTGATATGTCGAATACTTCTCATAGTTGGTGCAAAAATACAAAATATTCTGCTTTTTCTTGCACTTTTTAATAAAAATTGTGTAACTTTGCCGACTGAAACTAAAGTAGCCGAGGCTACACCTATAATTATATGGGACAATTACAAGAAAAATACAAGCATTATCGTGAGCCGCAGAAGTACATGGAGGCTGACGTCTATCCTTATTTCCGTGCCATTGAAGGCAAGCAGGGAACAGAAGTAGAAATGGGAGGCCACAAGGTCTTGATGTTCGGCTCAAACGCCTATACAGGACTTACAGGTGACCAGCGCATCATTGACGCTGCCAAGCGTGCTCTTGACAAGTACGGTTCCGGTTGTGCCGGTAGCCGTTTCCTTAACGGTACACTCGACCTGCACGTGCAGCTGGAGAAGGAAATCTCAGAATTCATCGGCAAGGACGACTGTCTCTGCTTTTCTACAGGTTTCTCTGTCAATCAGGGCGTGCTGGCCATGGTTGTAGGCAAAGACGACTACATCATCTGCGACGACCGAGACCACGCATCCATTGTGGACGGCCGTCGTCTTTCGTTTGCCAAGCAGCTGCACTACAAGCACAACGACATGGACGATCTGGAGCGTGTGCTGAAGAACCTGCCCTACGAGGCTATCAAGCTCATCGTTGTCGACGGTGTCTTCTCTATGGAAGGCGACTTGGCTAAGCTGCCCCAGATTGTCGAACTGAAGCACAAGTACAACTGCTCCATCATGGTCGACGAGGCTCACGGCCTCGGCGTCTTCGGCCGTCAGGGTAGGGGCGTCTGCGACCACTTCGGACTGACCGACGAGGTAGACCTCATCATGGGTACCTTCTCTAAGTCGCTGGCCTCTATCGGTGGCTTCATCGCCTCCGACTGGGATACCATCAACTTCTTGCGTCACACCTGCCGCACCTATATCTTCTCGGCTTCAAATACCCCGGCGGCTACCGCTGCCGCTATGGAAGCCCTGCACATCATCCAGCAGGAGCCCGAGCGCATTCAGGCACTTTGGGACGTCACCAACTACGCCCTGAAGCGTTTCCGCGAGGAAGGCTTCGAGATTGGCGACA
>DEWO01000149.1 GCA_002363695.1 Prevotella sp. UBA3208 | reverse complement strand
CGCAGCAGCCGGAAGAAGCGAAAAAACTGCTTGGCGACCAGCCTTTTGAATTGAAAAACATCATCCAGCGATGGGTGCTTAACGACGAGGCTGAAATGCAATGTATTCCGTCAGACAGCGTTACCGTCACAAGTGGCGAAGTCACAATGACGATTTCGTTAAAAGGCAAACGAGCTGTCTCTAAGAACGAGATGATGGTGCTCGAAATGTTGTCACACGCAGATTGGAACCGGCCGGTGTACATTTCTATCAACTCTGGTTCAGACAACTTGTCGTTCCTTCGCGACCATTTGGTGCTCGAAGGTCTGGCCTATCGCGTCTCTCCAACCGCGACGGGCAGGCAAGTTGACACGGAACGTCTGTATGACAACGTGATGCACCACTTCCGTTTCGGCAATCTCTCTCAACCAGGTATCTACGTCGATGAAGACATGAAGCGCTTGGCTGATACCCACCAGCTGGTGATGGGTGTCCTCATTGATTCATTGTTACAACAAGGAGACACCAGGCGAGCAACCGAAGTATGCCGGAAATGGCAACAAGAAATGCCCGAGACGAACATTCCCTATACGGATGCCGCCCTAATGATGGCTCGTTGTTACTATCTGACGGGACAGGACGTAGAAGGCGACAAGATTGTCTGTCATCTGCTTCGTCGTTCTGACGAATGGCTATCGTGGATAGAGACAATTGATCCGTCTCGCCGTGCAGGCTCTTTATACTCCCAGTACTCCTGGCTCCAGACCATGCAGCAGGCACTCGCCCTGTCGACACAATTTGAACGAAATGAAATCTATCAACAATACTTCAAACCATATGAACACCACATCGCGCAATACCCCCAAGATTAACTGCCGTCCTATTACTCGTCGACGTATCGTCCTGTTAGCGGGCTTATTGATAGTCACCGGCTATGCGCTAATGACTGGTCCAGACAGCACCGGACATACTTTCTGTCTCGACCTGTTCTCAGCCCGTCGGATAGTCCTTGCACCCATCATGTGTCTCTGCGGCTACCTGCTGGTCATCGTTGGAATCCTCCGTAAGACTTGATAGACGAAGAAATAGAAGCCATTTATTATTCAATACTTGGCTTCTATTGTGTAATACTTGGCTTCTATTGTCTACTGCACTGCTTAAAAAACACAGATAACACATTTGACAGTAAAAATCGTAAACTTTACGCGTACCGCGTATGTACTTAATAATACACGCAGGTATGCCTGCGGTACGCGAGAAGTCTTTAGAAAAATCTGTTAAATGTGTTATCTGTAACCATGATAGTGTCCTCTGACGGTGCAAAGATACAAAATTTTTGATGACTATCCAAGACTTTGAATCATAAACTTACTGAAAAAGTTACTTTATTCTTCGGTTTTGTTTGGTTGTTTCAGAAGAAATAACTACCTTTGCACATTATTAATAAGAAACGTTTCGAAAAGATGATTAAAATCAAGGTTGTAAACCGTGGGCACCAACAGTTGCCTGCATATGCCACGCCCCAGAGTGCCGGTATGGACTTGCGGGCCAATCTGGACGAGCCTGTGACACTGCGTCCACTGGAGCGCAGACTGATTCCGACAGGTCTGCACATTGCGCTGCCTGAGGGCTACGAGGCTCAGGTAAGACCGCGTAGCGGACTGGCTCTGAAGCATGGGCTGACGGTATTGAACAGTCCAGGTACCATCGATGCCGACTATCGCGGTGAGATTGGGGTGGTGCTGATTAACCTGTCACAGCAGGACTTCGTGGTGAACGACGGTGAGCGTATTGCACAGATGGTGATAGCTCGTCATGAGCAGGGTGACTTCGATGTTGTCGAGGAACTGGATGCCACCGAGCGCGGTGAGGGTGGCTACGGGCACACAGGAGTGAAGTGAGAAAGCTAAAATACATATTGCTGACAGCAGTAATCATGTGCTGCGTTCCCTGTCTTTCGCAGGACAAGGGGCAGCGTTATGATGCTTTCTTCCTGGAGGCTATCTGCCAGCGCGAAAAGGGCAACAGTGATGCTGCCTTCGACCTGCTGAGCCATTGTATAGAGATAGACTCTACCCGGTCGGAAGCGTGGTACTACCTGGCGCAGTACTATGCTGCACTGAAGAACAAGGCCAAGTCGCTGGCCTATGCCCAACATGCTGTAGAGCTGGAGCCCGGCAACACCACCTATCTGGAGACACTGGCACAAGCCTATATCAACCAACGCGACTTCAAACTGGCAGCAGAAACACTGGAACAACTCTACGACAAGATGCATGACCGAGATGATGTTTTAGGCATGTTGGTACAACTCTACGAGCAGCAGCAGGACTACGACAATGCTATCCGCACGTTGTCGAGGCTGGAGACGCTGGAGGGCAAGAGCGAACGGTTGTCGTTCGCCAAGAGTCAGCTATACACGGAGAAAGGTGACAAACAGGCTGCCATCAGCGAGATGAAACAGCTGGCCGACCAATATCCCAACGACTACAACTACCGTTGCATGTATGCCAATACGCTCTACCGCAACGGCCAACAGCAAAAAGCCGTCACCCTGTATGACAGCATCTTGAAGGAGGAACCCGACAACCGCATGGCACAGTTGGCCATGCTGGCCTACTATCACGACCAGCAAGATACACTTCGTCAGGAACAGATGACAGACCGCATCCTGCTGAACAAGCAGACAACCCTGCAAGACCGTGTAGCGCTGATGCGACAGGTCATCAGCGAGAGTGAGCAACAGGGCGGTGACTCTACGCGCGTGCTGAGACTGTTCCACCGAATGATCAGTCAACCTGAAGCCGAGGCAGACATGGCCATCTTTTGTGCTACCTACATGAACCTGAAGAAGATGCCTGAAGACAGCATACGCCCTGTGCTGGAACGGGCGCTTGAAATAGCTCCCGACAATGCTGCGGCCCGACTGCAACTGGTCAGCTACGCGTGGCGTGCGGAAGACAAAGACCGCGTGATAGCCCTTTGCCGTGATGCCCGTCAGTATAATCCTGACGAGATGGCTTTCTACTACTATCAAGGCATTGCGTACTACCAAAAGGAACAGTTGGACGATGCCCTGAATGCATTCCAGAATGGCATCAGCGTCATCAACGACCAGAGCGACCCCGACATTGTCTCTGACTTCTATGCCGTCATGGGCGACATCATGCACCAGAAGGGGCGTGAGCAGGAGGCCTTTGCTGCCTACGACTCGTGTCTGCAGTGGAAGGACGATAACATCGGCTGCCTGAACAACTACGCCTACTACCTGAGTGAGAAGGGGCTGAACCTGGACAAGGCAGAGCAGATGTCGTACCGCACTATCAAGGCCGAACCTAAGAATGCCACCTATCTGGATACCTATGCTTGGATTCTCTTCATGCAGAAGCGATACAACGAGGCCCGCATCTATATAGACCAGACCCTGCAGTGTGACTCGGACTCATCGTCGGTGCTGCTGGAACATGCCGGCGACATCTATTATCAGGTGGGCGAGAAGGAGAAAGCCGTAAACCTGTGGCAACAGGCACTGGACCGGTCGTCAGAGAAGTCGGAAATCAAGGGCGACCGCAAACAAATACTCATCCGAAAGATAAAACTCAAAAAATACCTAAAAGAATGAAAGCATCAAGTATTACGAAGATTGCCGCTATGGCAATGTTGCTGGCTGTGGCCGCCGCGTGCGGCACCCATCGCAAGGCTGTGAAGGAGACTCCGACAGCAATAGTCAATGCAGATACGTTGAAGAAGCAGGCATTCCTGCAGCAGGTGACTGACAACGCACAGCACGCCCGTTTCATCACCTCCAAGATAAAATTCAGCGTTGAGGTTGGTGCCCGACAGATGACGCTCACCGGCAACCTGAAGATGAAGCGCGACGACGTTATCCGCCTGCAGTTGATGGCCTTCGGTTTCGTAGAGGCCGGACGTCTGGAGTTCACCAAGGAGTATGTGCTGATTATGGACCGCATCAACAAGCTCTATCTGAAGGTGCCCTATGCACAGGTTGACTTCCTGCGCAACAGCCACATTGACTTCTTCGTACTACAGTCGCTGTTCTGGAACGAGCTGTTCCAGCCTGGCAAGATGAAGGTGACCGACGAGTCGCTGAAGTCATACAAGACTGAAGTAGGCAACGATGACACCATCATTGCCATGGAAGACGGCAAACTGTCATACCGCTGGCTGGCAGAAAACGGCACCGCCCGCGTGAAGATGGCCAACATCATGTATAGTGATAAGTTCCGCGGCAACTACCAGCTGAACTGGGACTATGAGGACTTCCAGATCAGCAGCCGCAAATACTTCCCCATGGGCCACAAGATCAGCTTTACCACTCCCGAGAAGGAAATCAAGCTGGGCATGATTTTCAACTACCTGGGTAATGATGAGAACTGGGAGACACGTACGGAAGTGTCAAGCAAATACCGTCAGGTCACCATTGACGAGATTCTGCACCGATTCATGTCACTCTAATACACTTAAATGAAGCGACTAGGTATTATCCTGTTGTTACTGGCCTTCACCCTGGCTCCCCATGCGCAACAAAAACGTGCCAAGAAGTCGGCGGTAAAGAAAACTGCGGTGACTTCCAAAAGCAAGACTGGCAAGAAAGCGGCTAAACAACCCTCGGTGCAGACACTGCAGAACCAGCGACAGCAGATACAGAAACGAATCAAGGAGCAAGAGCGACGACTGCGCAACAATGAGCGGGACGTCAAGAGACGGCTGCAAAACTTGATGGTCATCAATACGGAGATAGAGGGCAAACGACGTACCATAGACACAATCAAACATGACATCTCCAACCTTGACATCGAGATTGAAATGCTGGGCACACAACTCGAACAACTGCAGGAACAACTCAACGAGTGCAAGAAGAACTACGTCAAGTCCATGCGTTATATGCATCGCAACCGTTCCACCCAGAGCCAACTGATGTTCATCTTCAGTGCCGACAACCTGACGCAGATGTACCGCCGGTTGCGCTTCATGCGCGAATATGCTGCCTATCAGCGTACCCAAGGTGATGCCGTCAAGGCCAAGGAAGAAGAGGTGAATCTGAAGTTCCAGGCTCTGAGCGTGGCACAAGAGAAGAAGCGGAACCTGCTGAGCAAAGGCGAACAGGAACGTCGCTCGCTGGAGGGTAAGCAGACCGAACAACAGAACGTAGTCAATACGCTGCAAAAGGAGCAGAAAACCATCCAGAACATTATTGCACAGCAAAAGAAGAAAGACGCTGCTCTCAATGCCCAGATTGACCGTCTGATTGCTGAGGAGGTTGCCCGCCAGAAAGCCCGTGCCGCTGCAGAAGCCAAGCGCCGGGCAGAAGCCGAAGCCGCCAAAAAACGTGCTGCCGAGCTGGCCCGCAAGAAAGCCGAGGCAGAACGTATAGCACGCGAGAACGCACGACGCATTGCTGAGGCTAAGGCCCGCGAGGCAGAAGCGAAGAAAAAGGCACTGGAAGCCAAGAACAAGAGAGAACGTGAAGAGGCAGAGCGCAGGGCCCGCGAGGCAGAGCAAAAACGACAGGCCGAAGAGCGTCGTGCTGAGGCAGAGAACCGCGAACGTGCCAAGGAGGTGGCTACCGCCCGCAAGGAGGCTGACGAAGCCCTAAGAGTTCCGACGGAGGACATGCGCATCAGCGGCAATTTCGAGGGTAACCGCGGCCGTCTGCCCATTCCTATCACTGGTCCCTACCGGATTGTCAGCCATTTCGGACAATACAACGTAGAAGGTCTGCGTAATGTGACGCTCGACAATAAGGGTATCAACATCCGTGGTGAGGCTGGTGCTCAGGCACGTAGCATCTTCGACGGAGAAGTCAGTGCCGTGTTCAGCTTTGGAGGAACCATGGTTGTGATGGTACGTCACGGAAGTTATATCTCCGTCTACTGCAATCTGGCCAGCGTGAATGTGCACCGCGGGCAGAAAGTCAGCATACGACAATCCTTAGGACGCGTCGGACAAGACAACATCCTACAGTTTCAGCTACGGCGTGAAACTGCCAAGCTGAATCCGGAGAGTTGGTTAGGCAGATAAAAGCCGGAGGTAAGTCTGGATGGCGTGTTCTATCTCGCTCAGACAGATGAACTCGTCTGCAGTATGGCTGCGACTCGACTCCCCGGGACCCAGTTTCAGAGAAAGGAAAGGCATCAGTGCCTGATCGCTGAGCGTAGGTGAACCGTAGGGCGTCATCCCCATCGCCACACAACGCTGGACCAAAGGATGTTCCATAGGAATATGAGAAGAAGACAACCGGAAGGAGCGAGCCTTGAGTTCGCTCTTCTTCATGTGTTTCTGCAGGAAGGCAAACAGATATTCGTTCTGATAGTATTCGTTGGTGCGCACATCAATCACAAAGTGGCACTCGTCGGGAATCACATTGTGCTGCGTACCGCTGTTCAGGACAGTAACTGTCATCTTGGTAGGACCTAACAGCGGACTCTCCTTCTTAAAACGGTAGTCGCGTAACCATACCAAGTCGTCCAATGCCTCATAGATGGCATTAACCCCTTCGTTGCGGGCAGCATGACCACTCTTGCCATAGGCTGTACCGTCTATCACCATGAGTCCTTTCTCGGCAATGGCAGGCTGCATACCGGTAGGCTCACCCACAATGGCGACATCTATCTTCGGCAGTTCAGGCAACGCCAGACGGAAGCCACCTTCACCGCTGACCTCTTCTTCACAAGATGCCAGATACACTAAGTTATAGGCGATGTCCTGTCCCCGTAAGATGCGGTACACCTGTAGCAGACTGACCAAGCCTCCACCACAGTCGTTAGCCCCTAAGCCGTAGAGGCGGTCGCCCTCGATGGTCGGTGTGAAGGGGTCGCGTGTCCATGTGCTGACAGGTTTCACCGTATCGATATGGGCATTCAGCAGTAGGGTGGGTTTCTCCGGGTCCAGTTCCTCCTCTATGAGGATGTTGTTGCCAATCCGACGGACAGGCAGTCCCCAGTCTCTGACTTGTTGTTCAAAAATATTGGCTGCCTGACGCTCGTCGCGACTGACAGAGGGTGTGCTGATAAGTCGTTTCAACAGCTCTACAGCGTCAT
>DEWO01000064.1:6050-6278 GCA_002363695.1 Prevotella sp. UBA3208 | reverse complement strand
AGCGGGCGTGCAGGGCGTCGCGCTTCTCCTTGGTTTCCTTCACGCGCTCTGAAGTCTCCAGATACTTGGCCTCGTCGAACGAGTCGCCAAAACGCTTGCGGGCCTTCTCGACCTCCTTCTGGATTTTCTCGTCGTATTTGGCTATCTGGTCCTCAATCAGGACGTCAGCGCGATAACGCTTCTTCGAGTCGCGGTTGTCTATCAGGGGATCGTTGAAAGCGTCCACGT
>DEWO01000064.1:0-5888 GCA_002363695.1 Prevotella sp. UBA3208 | reverse complement strand
TCTTCAACTCCACGCCGTTCTGACCATAGTCGTAGACAGCGGCTAAACCATCGTAAATCTCACTGCTGGGGAACACGAAACCATACTCCTTGCAGTGGCTCACGATTTTCTTAAAAACGTCTTCTTGTGCCATAAAAACTTAAATAATTTCGAAATTATGGCTGCAAAGGTACTAAAAAATTCATAATTCATAATTCATAATTCATAATTATTTAGTATCTTTGCAACATTATTTAATAAAATACACCTAATGGACGACGAAATAAAGGACATCAACAACCCCGAGAACTCAGAGAGCTCCGAGACCCCGGAAAGCTCCGAGACCCCAGAAAACTCGGAATACTCTGAAAGCTCGGAGGCCCACTCTGACTACAAACCCGTAAACCGATTCGACGCTGCTGCCGTGCACCACCTAAGCGGAATGTACCAGAACTGGTTTCTGGACTATGCCTCGTACGTAATTCTGGAGCGTGCCGTGCCACACATCGAGGACGGACTGAAGCCCGTACAGCGCCGCATTCTGCACTCCATGAAGCGTATGGACGACGGACGATACAACAAGGTGGCCAACATCGTGGGCCACACCATGCAGTTCCACCCGCACGGCGACGCCTCCATCGGCGACGCACTGGTGCAGATGGGGCAGAAAGACCTGCTCATCGACACACAGGGTAACTGGGGCAACATCCTGACGGGCAACAAGGCGGCTGCTCCGCGTTACATCGAGGCCCGTCTTAGCAAGTTCGCCCTGGACACGGTGTTCAACCCCAAGACCACTGAGTGGCAGATGTCGTACGACGGACGCAACAAGGAGCCCATCACCCTGCCCGTCAAGTTTCCGCTGTTGTTAGCCCAAGGGGCCGAGGGTATTGCCGTCGGACTGTCGTCGAAAATACTGCCCCACAACTTCGTCGAAATCTGCGACGCTGCCATTGCCTACCTGCACGGCGAGGAGTTCCACCTGTATCCCGACTTCCCCACGGGCGGTTCGATAGATGTATCCAAATATAACGACGGCCAGCGAGGCGGCGTGCTGAAGGTGCGTGCCAAGATTGAGAAACTGGACCCCAAGACGCTGGTCATCCGCGAGATTCCTTTCTCGAAGACCACCGAGACCATCATTGACAGCATCCTGAAGGCTATCGACAAGGGCAAAATCAAGGCCCGCCACGTGGAGGACCTGACGGCTGCCAAGGTGGAGATACAGGTGCAGCTGGCTCCGGGTGTGTCGTCGGACAAGACGCTGGACGCGCTGTATGCCTTCTCAGACTGCGAAATCAATATCTCGCCCAACTGCTGCGTCATCGAGGACAACAAGCCTCAGTTCCTGACCGTCAGCGACGTGTTGCGCCACTCCGTTGACCGCACCAAGGACCTCATCCGACAGGAACTGGAAATCCGCAAGGGCGAACTGCTGGAACAGCTGCATTTCTCTTCATTGGAGAAAATATTCATCGAGGAGCGCATCTATAAGGACAAGAAGTTCGAGCAGGCGCCGGACATCGACTCCGTCTGCGAACATATTGACGAGCGACTGACGCCGTTCTATCCCCAGATGGTGCGCGAGGTCACCAAGGACGACATCCTCAGACTGCTGGAAATCAAGATGCAGCGCATCCTCAAGTTCAACAAGGACAAGGCCGACGAGCTGATGGCCCGCATCAAGGCCGAGATAGAGGAGATAGACCGCGACCTGGCCAACCTGGTAGAAGTGACGGCCAACTGGTTCCAGTTCCTCAAGGACAAGTACGGCAAGGACCACCCGCGCCTGACGGAGATTCGCAACTTCGACACCATCGAGGCTACCAAGGTGGTCGAGGCCAACCAGAAACTGTATATCAACCGACAGGACGGCTTCATCGGTACTGGTCTGAAGAAGGACGAGTTCGTGTGCAACTGTTCAGACATCGACGACATCATCATCTTCTACAAGGACGGCAAGTTCAAGGTGGTCCGCGTGGCTGACAAGCTGTTCGTCGGCAAGAACGTCATGTGGCTGAGCGTGTTCAAGAAGAACGACCAGCGAACCATCTATAACGCCGTCTACCGCGACGGACGCAAGGGCTACTACTACATCAAGCGCTTCAACGTGCCCGCCATCACCCGCGACCGCGAGTACGACCTGACCATCGGCACCGAGGGTTCGCGCGTGCTCTACTTCACGGCCAACCCCAACGGCGAGGCAGAGGTCATCAAGGTAACCCTCGACCCAGCACCCAAGCTGAAGCGCATCTTCTTCGACAAGGACTTCAGCGACGTGCTCATCAAGGGCCGTGCAGCCAAGGGCAACCTGCTGACCAAGTACCAGGTGCACCGCATCGGACTGAAGTCGCACGGACACTCGACACTGGGCGGACGCAAGGTGTGGTACGACCCGGACGTCAACCGTCTGAACTACGACGAGCACGGACGACTGCTGGGCGAGTTCAACGACGGCGACCAGATACTGGTCATCCTCCAGAACGGCGACTACTACCTGAGCGGATTCGACGCCAACGTCCACTTCGAGGACAACATTGCACGACTGGAGAAATACGAGGCCGACAAGGTGTGGAGCTGTGTGCTCTACGATGCCGACAACCAGGGCTATCCCTACGTGAAGCGATTCCTGATGGAGGCTACCAAGCGCAAACAGAACTTCCTGGGCGAGAATCCTAACTCGCAACAGATACTGCTCACCGACACCTGCTATCCCCGCCTGCAGGTCACCTATGGCGGCAACGACGAGTTCCGAGGAACGGAGGAAATAGACGTCGAGCAGTTCATCAGCGTCAAGGGCTTTAAGGCCAAGGGCAAGCGACTGACCACCTGGCAGATAGCCTCTATCGCAGAACTGGAGCCCACGCGCTTCCCGGAGCCCCCAGAGCCCGCGGAAGAGGAGGGTGAAGAGGAAGAAAACCTCGACCCCGATGCCGGCAAGAGCCAGCAACAGGTGCTTGACGAACTGACCGGACAACTCAGCCTTTTCCCCAACAATGAAGAATAAGCTTCTTTTCCTCCTGCTGTTGCTGCCGTCTGTTACGCTGTCTGCGCAACAGAACGACTCGTTAAAAGTCATCACCCGAAGCCACATGCTGGGCATTGGCGGCACCAAGGTGCTGGACACCTACCTCTCTGAGGAGCACTTCAGCGGCATAGGCTTCTCGTTTCTGGCCACCGTCGAACGACAGCACCCGACGCGTCGCTGGAGCACGCTCATGGAGCACGAGGCCAACTTCTCGTTCGTCAAGGACCGTGTTAACTCCAAGAAGGAACTGGAGGGTGCCTACAACTTCTATTGGGGCAAGTTCTGCGCCTGGCAACTCTTCGAACAGCGGCTGAAGCTGCAGGCCGGAGGACTGGTCAACGTCTCGGCGGGATTCATCTACAACACCGCCAATTCCAACAATCCTGCCCAGGCACGACTGCACGTCAACCTCATGCCCGCAGGCATTGCCACCTATCACTTCCGGCTCTTCCAGCGCCCCGTCACGGCCCGCTACGAGCTCGCCCTGCCACTGGTGGGCATCATGTTCTCGCCCAACTACGGACAGTCCTACTACGAAATATTCTCACGCGGCAACTACGACCACAACATCGTGCCCACCACCTTCGTCTCGGCTCCCGAGTGGCGCCACATGCTGACACTCGACGCCCAGCTGTCAAGCCACCTGACACTGCGTGTGGGCTATCTGGGCAATATGCAGCAACACAAAGTCAACGGCCTGCGCCAGCACGTCTACACCCACCGCCTGCTCATCGGACTGACCAAACGCTTCAGCATCATCCCCCACGCCCTATGAAAAAGTCTCTACAAAACATAGTTAAACTAGTAAAAATAGTCCTACTAGTCCCCTTCATTACCCTGTCCTCCTGCGTCGACACCGACGAGCGTCCCAACACGCCGACGGGCAACTTCGAGGCCCTGTGGCACATCCTGGACGAGCACTACTGCTTCTTCGACTACAAGCAGCACGAATACGGACTCGACTGGAACGACGTATATAACAAATATAAGGTACGCGTAAGCGACAAGATGAACGAGACACAGCTCTTCGAGGTGCTCACCGACATGCTCAGCGAGTTGCGCGACGGACACGTCAACCTCTCCTACTCCATGGACTACGGACGCTACTGGGCCTGGCGCGAAGCCTATCCGCAGAACTATAGCGACACGCTGGAACGCCGCTATATGGGCACCGACTACAAGATATCGGCCGGCATCAGCTATCGCGTCCTCGACGACAACATCGGCTACCTGCGCTACGAGTCGTTCTCACAGCCCGTGGGCGAAGGCAATCTGGACGACGTGCTGGTCTACTTCGCCCTGTGCCGCGGACTCATCATCGACATCCGCAACAACGGCGGCGGCGACCTGACCACCGCCGAACGGCTGGCAGGCCGCTTCGTACACGAAAAGACCCTGGTAGGCTACATGCAGCACAAGACCGGCACCGGTCACAGCGACTTCTCCTCGATGGAGCCCTACTACCTGGAGCCCTCCAGCAACGTGCGCTGGCACAAGCCCGTCTGCGTGCTCACCAACCGCAGCGTCTACAGCGCCGCCAACGCCTTTGCCGTCTGGATGCACACCCTGCCCAACGTCAGCATCGTGGGCGACCATACCGGTGGCGGTTCCGGACTGCCCATGTCGAGTTCGCTGCCCAACGGCTGGAGCGTGCGCTTCTCGGCCTGTCCCATGTACGATGCCCAGCGCCAGCAGACCGAGTTCGGCATCCCTGCCGATGTCCCGGCGGCACTCACCGACGAGGCTACGGCACAAGGCATAGACCCCATAATCGAGACGGCACGAAAAGTTTTAACCGAATAATTTGGTGGTTTCAAAAAAACTCCTTACCTTTGCACCCGCGTTTCGAAAAGATTACCTAATTATTTAGGAATTGACGTTTATCACGTCAACGCAGGAATTGACTTCGTCGATTGCGCGCCTGTGGCGGAATTGGTAGACGCGTTAGACTTAGGATCTAATGTTTCACGGCGTGCAGGTTCGAGTCCTGTCAGGCGCACCAATCTAAGAGTAGAAAGGTCAAAAAGAATAAAAAAAACGTCGGCATAGCTCAGCTGGTTAGAGTATCACCTTGACATGGTGGGGGTCCTTGGTTCGAATCCAAGTGTCGACACACAGCAACAAAGCCGCCGATATACCCCACAAAGGTATGTCGGCGGCAATTTGATGAGAGAGGCGTTTATGTCTGAATCGGCTTAACCTCCCATCATCTATAAAACCTTATGCAACTGTGTAACTGTGTAACTGCGTAACTGCGTGGGCAGGGACGAAGCCCTGCCCGCAGTCATCGTCAAATCATCACAGCCCCAGTCTTCTTGTACTTAGCCTTAGTGGTGCCGTTCTCCACAAACTCATCCACCTTCTCTACCAGCCCATCCTTCAGCAGACGGAACACCCTGGCGCGAGCCGAGTTGTTCTGTGCCAGACCAAAGCAGCGCATCACATCGTCGATGGTAAACTCCTCGGGCAGACGGTTGAAGGCCTCGATGGTCTTTGCCCTACGTGGCGTGTTGGCAGCGGCATCGCGCGTCTTGTCGTCAAAATACTTCTCGGCCAATGCCCCAAAGTAATGACGCTGGCAGGCGTACTGAATGGTCACTATCAACTCTGCCAATTTCCAGTCTGTAGCGTCCGTCTCAAACTCACCACACCAGTATTGGCCATCCTGATGAATATCTGCCCAATGGCGCATCACGATGAACGGCGCAGAGAAATTCAGCCCATGATAGGCGCAACGCTTCAGCAGCATTTCGTCTGCCTTTGAGTTGTTCTCCTTGGCATCCATCATACGGCGTGCCGTCCAGTCGTAGAGTTCATCTACAATCTTCTGCACAGAGAGTTCACCCTTCACGCGATCCAACTTGAAAGCCCACTCCTTCAG
>DEWO01000150.1 GCA_002363695.1 Prevotella sp. UBA3208 | reverse complement strand
CCGTGGTCGATGTGTACCACGTAGTCGCCAATCTCGAACTGCTGTATCTCCTTCAGCGTCAGTGCCACCTTGCCGCCACGAGCCTTGTCGGAGCGCAGATTGTACTTATGGAACCGGTCGAAGATTTGGTGGTCAGTGAAGACACACAACTTCAAGTCATGATCTACGAAACCTGCATGAAGGGTACGTTCGACAGCATCGAACGTCACCGAACCCTTTTCGGCAAAGATGTCACGCAGGCGTTCCAACTGCTTGGTGCTGTCTGCCAAAATGCAGAGTCGATAGCCGTCAGCCAGACTCTGCTCCAGCGACTGCTGCAACAAATCGAAATTCTTGTGGAACTGCGGTTGTGGCGAAGTGTGAAAAGTGATGGTGGCATCGGGCACGCCTGTTGCATGGGTCCCCATCTCAATGCGACGGAAGGCCGAGGCCTCATGCATAAACTGCGAAGCGGTCATGAGCTGGGCCTCCTTGTTCATTTCTTCCAAGATGGTATGCTGCTCCACCTCGGTTGCCTCTTCCATGCGTTCCTTCAGGGCCTGTGCCGAAAAGCCTTCGTCATAGGTACGACCAATGGCATCGTGCACATACATGAAGTCCTTGACCACCAGCGTCGCATCGGACGGCAGGAACGAAAGGAGCGACACCTTCTCTTCCACCACAGCCAGCTCAGGCACTATCTCCACCTGCTCGCGCTTGTCTTTCGACAACTGGGTGTCTACCTCGAAAGTGCGGATAGAGTCTATGTCGTCGCCAAAAAAGTCTATGCGGAACGGCAGCTCACTGCTGTAGGAGTAGACGTCCAGAATGCTGCCACGTAGTGCAAACTGACCAGGTTCATACACATAATCCACCTCGTGAAGTCCCATCTGGCGCAACTCTTCCAACATCTTTTCCACATCCACCGCTTCACCCTGGCGCAACACCAGCATGTGGTCGTCCAACTGCTTTTTCGACACCACCTGTTCAGCCAGCGCCTCAGGATAGGTGACAACGTAGAGGTGAGAAGTGAGAGGTGAGGATGAGTGGGAAGCAAGTTGCGAAAGCACCTGGGTACGCAGAATTTCACTCGCTGCGTCACGCTGGCCATACTTGACGGCACGACGATAGCTCGAAGGAAAGAATACTACCCCATCCTCGCCCAGCAACTGCACCAGGTCGTGATAGAAATAGCCTGCCTCGTCGGCATCTTGAAGGATGAATACGGCGGTGAGTGATGACTGACGAGCGGCTCGTGACGATTGGCGGACAGGCAGCGAAGCGAACAGCATGGAAGCCGACGAGCACATAAGTCCCTCGAGGAAAATGTTCTTGACCGACTTTTTCCCCAGTGTTTCTGCCAGCGCTCCCACCTGGGGAGACTGGGCATAAATATTCAGCAAATCTTGAATCTTCATACGAATTTCGATGCAAAGGTAATAAATAATTGAGAATTGGCCATTGAGAATTGAAAAATATTTGTACCTTTGCAGCAGAATCAGCAAAATACGAGTATGCAACATCCAAGCGACAGCATTGTCATCATACCTACCTACAACGAGAAGGAAAACATTGAGAAGATTATCCGGGCGGTGTTCGGACTGGATAAATGTTTCCATATCTTGGTCATCGACGACGGTTCACCTGACGGTACGGCAGCTATTGTCAAAGGAATGATGAGCCAGGAGGAGTTTGCCGACCGCCTCTTCATTATCGAACGCAGCGGCAAGCTCGGCTTGGGCACTGCCTACATTGCTGGTTTCAAGTGGGCACTGGAGCGTGACTATGGCTATATTTTCGAGATGGATGCTGACTTCAGCCACGACCCCAACGACCTGCCGCGGCTCTATGCGGCATGTGCTGACGAGGGGTACGATGTGGCTATCGGCAGTCGTTACGTCAGTGGGGTGAATGTAGTGAACTGGCCCATCGGACGCGTGCTGATGTCTTACTTTGCATCAAAGTATGTACGCGTGGTAACAGGCTTCAAGGTTCACGACACCACAGCCGGTTTCAAGTGCTACAAGCGTCGTGTGCTAAAAACCATCGAACTGGACAAGATACGCTTCAAGGGCTACGGGTTCCAGATAGAGATGAAGTTTACTGCCTACAAGATTGGCTTCAAAATCAAGGAAGTCCCCGTCATCTTCGTCAATCGTCGCGAGGGTGTCTCCAAGATGTCGGGCGGCATCTTTGGCGAAGCGTTCTTCGGAGTCATGCGTCTGCGCTGGGACGGCTGGACGCGCAAGTATCCTGCTATTAGCGATTAGTTCTTGGCTGTTGGCTAACTGCCAACTGCTACTGATCTGGATTTTCTACGAATCCCTGATACTCTGGCACCAGGGCAGACATCACTGAGTCATAGGCCTGACGCATCGTGGCCTCCACGTTCTGTGTACCCTGCCCAACGGGATAGATGGGTTGATGGACGGTCAGAGTCAAAGGATGCCAAGTGGCAAAGTGCCAGTCTTTCATACGCGGCATCACATTGAACGAGCCGTTGATAGTCAGCGGCACCACTGGCAGCTGCAACTCGTCGGCCAGCGCAAAGGCTCCCTTACGGAAAGCCCCCATGTGGCCTGTAAACGTACGGGCACCCTCTGGAAATACCACCACTGAGCAATTGCCCGTCTCCAGTATGTGACGTGCCGCCTTGTAGGTTCTGCGCACGGCCCCCACGCCACGCTTGTCAACCATAATCTGGTGCGACCGGCGACAGGCAAAGCCCACAAAGGGTATCTGCTGTATCTGGTACTTCATCATCCACTTGAAGTTACGACCCAGAAAGCCATAGATGAGGAAGATGTCAAAGGCTCCTTGATGGTTGGCTACAAAGACGTACGACTGATCGGGTTCCAGATTCTCACGGCCTTCCACCTTTATGGGCAACAGGAAGGCACGAATGATAGTACGAGCCCACCAGCGACCTGGATAGTAGCCCCAATAATGTCCATTGCCCAGCGCACAGCCGACACTCACAAGCAAAGCCGTCCAGATAGTCATCAAAATGGTGACAGGAAAGGCCACAAAAACCTGATAGATGCAGTAGAGAATCCTCATGATGTTACTTCTTCCCTTTTACCTTTTTACTATATTATTTTACCTTTTTACTTTTCAACGTGACGACCACAATCTCCCCCGGCATGTTCAAACGGAAGGGTATGAGTGCACCAAGTCCCGTAGAAACATACAGCGCACGCTCTCCTTCATAGTCGCTGCCTCCCCACACGTCGTAGGTAAACGAAGCAGGCGACCATCCGAAGATGGAGAATTGTCCACCGTGTGTATGTCCGCTCAGGGTCAACTGAGCGTGACATTCAGGCAGAATCTTCTTGCGCCAGGCCGTGGGGTCGTGCTGCAACATCACGACGAAAGCCGACGGGCTGACACCTGCCATCGTCTTCTTCACATCACCCAGCTTAGGCATACGCTTCAGAGTACCCCAGTTTTCCATTCCTGCAATGACGATGGAGTCTGAGTCACGACGTATCGCCTGATGCTCGTTCAGCAACAGTTGCCAACCCATCTTGCGCTCCAGCATCTTGGTCTTGCGGACACACTCGGCTTTCGTGGCCTCGTCGCAATCCAAATAGGTGGGATAGTCGTGATTGCCCAATATGCTAAAAACTCCGTCCTTCGCGTGCAGCTGGCTCAGGATGGCCATCTGTGGTCCCAACTCGTCAGGATGCAGGTTCTCCAAGTCGCCCGTGAATACGATTGCATCAGCGCCTTGGGCATTGATGGTGTCAATCGCTTTCTGTAGCAATTCTCCTTGATAGGAACCTACGTGGGCATCGCTGAACTGCACGATACGATAGCCGTCAAACGCCTCCGGCAGGTCAGCAGAAGCATACTCGAAGTGGTGCACTTCCAACTTTGCGTAGCCCACAAAGTAGCCATAGAACACCAGTGCCCATGCTAACAGAGTACACACTAAAGCTGCTTTCCACCAATGACGGCGCGGAGCAAGCCAACGGCACAATAGTGAGAACACCAAGGGAGCAACAACGAGTCCCATGATGAAGAAAAACGGAATGGCGTAACGGGCTATCATATCTTTCTAATTTATTCTATTATTATAAGTTGGTTGCAAGAAACTTCCGCATCACCTCAAGGGGAAGTCCCCTGCGATGGGCATAGTCGGCAAGCTGGTCTTCCCCTATCTTTCCCAAGGAGAAATAGCGTGCCTGCTGATGGGCTATCATGAATCCGCTGACGCTGGCGTGGGGCTTCATGGCCCCGCTTTCCGTCAGACGAATCCCAATCTGTT
>DEWO01000010.1 GCA_002363695.1 Prevotella sp. UBA3208 | reverse complement strand
AAGTACGCAGGCATCCTTGATTTGCATTACTACCTCAAGGAGAACAGCGGTCCCGGTCAGAGCCGTAACTATGGCGTGGAACGGGCACAGGGCAAGTACGTCATCATTCTCGACTCTGACGTCGTACTGCCCGAGGGCTATCTGGAGGCAACAGAAAAATCGCTCACCGCTGAACTCGTCGCCTGGGGAGGACCTGATGCGTCTCATCCGTCATTCACTCCCGTGCAGAAGGCCATCAGCTACTCCATGACCTCCTTCTTCACCACCGGTGGCATCCGTGGCGGCAAGAAAAAGCTCGACAAGTTCTATCCTCGCTCGTTCAACATGGGCATCCGCCGCGATGTCTATCAGCAGCTGGGCGGTTTCTCGAAGATGCGCTTCGGCGAGGACATCGACTTCTCCTATCGCATTGTCGAGGCGGGCTATCAGCCACGGCTGTTCCCCGACGCATGGGTGTGGCACAAGCGGCGCACCGACTTCCGCAAGTTCTTCCGGCAGGTCTACAACAGCGGTATCGCCCGCATCAATCTGGAGAAGCGCCATCCCGGCACACTGAAACTGGTGCATCTGCTGCCCATGGTATTCACCTTAGGTGTCATCGGTCTCGTACTACTGGCCCCCTTCACCGCCGGACTGTCACTGCTGCCCCTGTTGCTCTATGCACTGATCATCTGCACGGACTCAACCATCACCAACAAGAGTCTTTATGTCGGACTGCTCAGCATCCCCGCAGCCTTCGTACAGCTCATGGGCTACGGCTTCGGATTCCTGGAGTCATGGTGGAAGCGCTGCGTACGGAAGCAGGATGAGTTTACGGCTTTCGAGAAGAACTTCTATAAATAATAAGGTATGGATAAGCTGAACATCAATCAGTGGGCTGAGGAGGATCGCCCCCGCGAGAAACTCATGCGCCAAGGACCGGAAGCGCTGTCGAATGCAGAACTGCTGGCCATCCTGATTGGTTCCGGCTCGACCAAGGAGAGTGCCGTAGACCTGATGAAGCGTGTGCTGGGTGACTGCAACAACAACCTGAACACCTTAGGCAAGATGACCATCCATCAGCTCTGCGAATACAACGGTGTGGGCGAAGCCAAGGCCATCACCATTCTGGCTGCCTGTGAACTGGGCAAGCGCCGCCAAATGGAGACTCCCGAGGAGCGTCCTGACCTGGGCACTGCCACGCGCATCTACAACCACATGCACCCCGTGATGCAAGACCTGGACGTAGAAGAGTTCTGGCTGTTACTCATGAATCAGAACTACCGGCTTATCAAGAAGCTCCGCATCTCACATGGCGGCATCACCGAGGTGAGTGTTGACGTGCGCATCGTCATGCGCGAGGCCATACTGGCCAATGCCACCATCCTGGCCGTCTGCCACAACCATCCGTCGGGCAGCCTGCGCCCCAGTACGCACGACGATGCCATCACTAACTCGTTGAAGAAAGCCTGCGACATGATGCGCATCCACTTCCTCGACCACATCATCATCACGGACGGCAACTACTACAGCTATCACGAACAAGGACGCATTTAAAAACACATCATATCACTATGACTCAAGAAGAAAAGACCCAAATGGAAGAACGTATCGTCGACGTACTGAAAACCGTCTACGACCCAGAGATACCCGTCAATATCTACGACCTCGGCATGATTTACAAAATTGATGTCCAAGACGACGGAAGTGTAGAGATGGACATGACCTTCACGGCCCCGAACTGTCCTGCCGCAGACTTCATCCTGGAGGATGTCCGCACCAAGGTCGAGAGTGTTGACGGCATCACGGCGGCCAATGTCAACCTGGTCTTCGAACCCGCCTGGGACCAGTCTATGATGAGCGAAGAAGCACGGGTAGAACTCGGCTTCGACTAACTGACAAGATGAGAGATGAGAAAATTATGAAGAACGTCTATTTCCTTTCCGATGCCCATTTGGGTTCGCTGGCCATTCCGCACCAAAGGATGCAGGAGCGCCGGCTGGTGCGTTTTCTCGACAGCATCAAGAACAAGGCAGCAGCCATCTATCTGCTGGGCGATATGTTCGACTTCTGGTATGAATACCGCTATGTGGTGCCCAAAGGCTTCACACGCTTTTTAGGCAAGATTTCCGAGCTCACCGACATGGGGGTCGAGGTACACTACTTCACGGGCAACCATGACATCTGGGCCTACGAATATCTGGAGAAGGAGTGTGGTGTCATCCTACACAAACAACCCCAGACGACTGAAATCTACGGTCATGAGTTCTTTCTGGCCCACGGCGATGGCATGGGCGACCCCAACCCGTCGTTCAAGGTCATCCGCGCCATTTTCCACAGCCGTTTCTGCCAGTGGCTCTTCTCGGGTCTGCACCCACGATGGGGCGTCAGCTTCGGACTGGCCTGGGCCCATCACAGCTATATCAAACACAAGGAAAAGGACGAGCCTGTCTATATGGGCGAAGACCGTGAGCACTTGGTGCTCTTTGCCAAGAAGTATCTGCAGGAGCATCCCAACATCGAGTACTTCATCTTCGGCCATCGCCACATCGAGCTCGACATCAAGCTGGCCCGCCACACACGCCTCATGATCTTAGGCGACTGGATCAGCCAGTTCACCTATGCTGTCTACGACGGTGAGCACATGTTCCTCGAAGAGTATGTCGAGGGCGAGAGCCAGCCGTGAGAGATGGGGAATGAGAGATATGATTACTTGATTTTCTTGGCAGCAATACGCTTTGCCCTGGCCTCCGAGGCCGGGGCAAGCTGTCCTTTCAGGTAAGCCTCCATGATGAGTCCAGCCATCGGTGCTGCCAGGTCGGCACCAAAGCCTCCATGCTCCACATAGACGCTGACGGCTATCTTCGGTTCGGTCATCGGAGCGAAACCGATAAATGCCGAATGGTCCTCACCTGGATTCTCAATGGTTCCCGTCTTGCCACAAATGGGGTACGTTGTCTTGATGCTCGTTGCCGTACCCTTATCCACTGCCATCCGCATGGCATCCACCACAATAGGATATGCCCCCGCTGCCACCTTTGTCTGCCGACGCGTCAGGTAGCGCTGGTTCTTCGTATCCTTATGGATGTGTGGCACGTAGTACCACCCGCGGTTGGCTATGGTTACCGCTAAGTTACAAAGCTGCAGAGGCGTCAGCGTCACGTCACCCTGCCCCATGCCGGCCCACCAAATGGTCTTGCCGTCCCAGCCGTCCTTATAGCGACGGTTCAGATAGTCGGCACCAGCCAACAGTCCCCCCTGCTCACCCGCTATGTCAATATGCATCGGACCACCTAAGCCCATAGACTGCATGTACGAGCGCCACACAGTGATGGCTTCGTCCTTCGAGCCGTACATGAAGTCATCGTTGATCATCGAGGCAAAGGTCACCAGAAACCACGAGTTGCACGACTGTGCGATGGCATCCTTCAGTGCCAGCGGTGAACGGTGCTGGTGACAGCCCACACGGATATTACCGTCAATAAAGCCCTTGTTGCACTCCACCTTGGTGTCTGCTGTCACAATACCCTCCGACAACAAAGTCAGCGCCTGAGCCGTCTTGAATGTCGACCCCGGTGCCTGAGGCTTGCCGATGGCCTGACGCACATCAGCCCCGTGCGGTGTATTCGTTGCCAGACACAATATCTCGCCATTCTGCGGATTGATAGCCACAATGCTGCCTGTCTTACCCTGCAGCAACCGTTCGCCCAGCTGCTGCAACACCGGCCTCAGCGTCAGCGGCCCGTCCGCAGGCAACCCCTGCGCCCTCAAGCCAAAAGGCAAAAGCGCCAAAAGGCAGAAAAGTAAAAAATATCTTATGTTCTTCATCATCTTTTCGTTTTTCGCCATACAAAATTAGTGATTTCTCCCGAAACCACCAAATATTAAACTCAAATTCCCCTATCCTTTTATCAAACATTTGCTGCAATTTTTCGTCAGTAAGCCTAAAACCTGAGTTAGAGATTTGCACCCATTAGAATACGTTCGTGCTGGACGAACAAACATTCAGGCGGGCACCACTTGAAGGTG
>DEWO01000157.1:4042-4581 GCA_002363695.1 Prevotella sp. UBA3208 | reverse complement strand
TCTTTTACCTATCCGAACAAACACCGCCAAGGGGTTACTACGCCGTGTAGAACGGACAGCGTCCAGTCCCCTTGAACTTGACCGTACCTTCGGCGAGACTGCCGACGGCTCCGTTCAGGTCGGCTTGTTGGCATATCACCGTCCCCGTGCGTCGCTGGCCACCCACTACAACGCTGATGGTGTACTTGTGGCGCACCTTCAGCAGTCCCTCGAACGGTGCGCCGGCAGTCACCAAGTGATTGAGCGATATGCTCCAGTCGTCGCGTCCTGCCACATACTCGCGGGCTTCTGCCGTCGATGGGGATGCAATCTCTATCAGGTCGGTCTGATAACTGATGCTGCACGTCTTGGCGGCTGCGATAATCGGGGTTGTACCCGTCGAGCCCTGGTATATGAGAATGTTTTTCCCGAGAATTGCCATATTTTCTTCTGTTTTTTTTATTTCCAAGTCATGATTGTGCCGCGACCAGTCCGGCGGGTGTAGCGGTCAGAAGACAGATAGATGGTCTCGCCTGACAGTCGCCCGAACACTTCTATCC
>DEWO01000157.1:0-3905 GCA_002363695.1 Prevotella sp. UBA3208 | reverse complement strand
AAACCGACGAAACCGCCTGCGCCGCCGTCTACCATCCCTCCGATGTTGTCACCGCTGTAAGAATTGCCCTTGATGACACCACCCTGAGCGTAGCCCGTCAACGAGTGGACGGTGGAGATAGTCGTGGCCATTGCTGCCGCGCCTGCTGCCAGGAAAGCCACCCAACCCCACGGGCCCAGTTCTGAAGCCGTGGCTGATGCCTGGGCGAATCCGAGGGCGATGCTGGCGATGGCTTGCATCACCGTGCCCGCTGCCTTAGCTGCAGGGTCTTCCATACTCGCCAGTGCAGCACCGAAGTTGATTGCGGCCTGTGCGCCAAGGTTCTGTGCTTCTTTCAGCTGCTTCTGACGTGTTATTCTTGCGGCTTCCTCCTGGGCTATGTCTTCTTGCGCTTTCTTGTAGGATTCCGACGTGATAATCAGTCTATCCATACTGTCCTTGATACCGTCAAAGGTCTGTATGGTGTCGTCTCCCCCAATGTCGAAGGATTTCCTGATGCCGTCGGCATATTCCTCCCATACACTCGGGGATGCCATCACGTCTTCCGGCTTCAGCTTTTCCACGTCTACTTTGGCGAACTGCTTCTGGAAATCTTCAAATGTCGGCAGTTTGACAGACGATGTACCACCACCGCGACCGCCAGTTGCACCTTTGAGGGTGTTCCACCTCTTCATCATATTCTTCAACTGCGCATCGCTGTCATAGTGCCCGCCGTGCAATACGTTCCCAGACTTGTCGGTTACCTCGACGTAACCGCCTGGAGCCGTCACCACGGGGACGTCGCCCCATGTCGGTCTCTTGGGCCAGTTGCTATTGATGGGTCCATCTGCGAGGTTCTGAATTCCAGGCTTCAGCGTCGGCATGTCCCACTCGCCATTTAGTATCTCGCGGATGTCGCGGAAGCTGTCGGCAAGCGTCTTCAAGACTGGCATCACGATTGTCATGGCCCCGTTTCTGATTTCGTGCCATGCCGTCGAGAACTCTTCGGCCACGGGCATTGCCGAGCGTCCGAGTTCCTCCATCCTGTTCTTCGTGTCGACTGTGGCGCGTGCGGCACGGTCTGCTGCTGTCTCTACATAGTCGCCAGCCTTTTCCATCTGCTCACGGATGATCTCGCCGACGGCCTTGGTCATGTCACCCGTTTCCTTTGTCTTTTGATGGATTTCTGTAATACTTAATCCAAGGTTATCCAGTATTTTAGGCGATTGACGACCAAGACCTGTGACAATGCTGTCAACCATGTAATCGAACGATTGGCCAGTGTCCTTGGCCTTCTGTTGTGCGAAAGCGAGCATCGTTCCGAGCTGGTCAAGCGGCAGCTTGAAATCATCAAACCTCACGGCTGCTTTCATCAGTTCAAGGTCAGTGATAGTTCCGTGCGTAGCCTGGCGCAGTTCGCCGAGCAGGTCGCCGCGTCCTATTCGTTCAAAGGCTATGCGGATGCCCTCGCCCTGACGGGCCAGTTCGATGCTCTCCTGTACGCTGTCCGTAAGTTCGGAGGTCAGCATGGAAACCCCTTTCGTGAGCATATTACCGGCGAACACCTGCAAGGCTCCCGACATCTTGTCGCCGAGTCCGGCAAGCAGACCGCCGCCACCATCTTTCATGTCTGGCAGCTTCACATTGTTCAGCGAACGGTTCATCTCCTGTATCTCTTCGCTGACAGCGTGGTATTTCTGCTTCATCTGTTCGATGGATTGCAGATAGTCTTGGCCGATAGTATTCTTCTGAGCCTCCGTCATGCGGTTGTATTGCATCGTCAACTGCTCGATGGTGCTCTTATAATCATTCATCTGGCCTTTGGCGGTCTTGGCTTTTGATTCCATGCCGCCCATCATGCTGACGAACTTCCGTAGATTCTCGCTGTCCTTTTCGAGAGCCTGCTGAAGTCCACCCTGAGACTGCGTAAAGTTGTCAAGTGCTGACTTTGCTTTCCTTAGACCGGCATCCCATTGACCTGTGCCTACCGCCAGTTCAAGAACTGATTTTGCCATATATTATCCTTCATTAAATTCTTTTTCTATCCACGTCTCCACATATCCTTTGAGAGTCTGTCCTAATTGCTGCGCGGCCTGTTCCATGTCGCTGCTCATGCTGTGGAAGAATGAGCGTGGAGCGATATTGCCGCGTCTACCCCATGAAGCCCTTGAGCCGCGCCCAGTGGGTCCGTAAGATTCTGCCGTGCGCACATCAGTACCTCCTTCCAAAAATCTGAGGATGAAACCACGATCCGGGCCGTAGTATTCATTCAGTTGTCTTGTTCGGTCGCCGACATAACGTGGCTTTACATTTCCTGGAGTATATAGGCGTTTGCGGTTACTGATGCGCCTATTGTTTTCAGCGATATTAACGTTACCGCCAAATCTGTTTTTGTACATCCTTCGCAAAACGGCTGATGATGCACTTCCTGCACCTGCTCCTCTCGCTTTTTGCACAGCCTTGGCTCGCATGATGGCCAACACCTTGCCAAGTTCTTTTCGTATAAGCTCAGAGAACCAACCGTCGAACTGCTCTTTCGACATCGTACCTGACCTTACCATGCTGAGGTTGGTCTGTGTAGACGCGTCAAGTTTTAGCTTTTCCAATACACTATTGACCGCCTTATCAAGATTCTGCAATCCCGAAAAGTCGGCCATCAGCCCTTCAATGCGAGCGTCGGATGCCCTAAGATTTGTTCTATATACAGCCATAAAAAATGCGCGATTAGTGCAACTATACACTAACCGCGCATTTTGATATTTGGGGTTTACTCTATCCCTCGATGTCCCCACCGCCACCGGGCTGCTGGTTGTCGCCACCATCGGTCACGTCCTCAGTACCTTCCACCTCGGAGCCCGTGATGGGATCGACGCGCTGCCAACTGACTTCGCTGGCGAACTTGTCGCTGTACTTCGACGATACGGAGCAACCAAGACGGGTCTTCTGCCTCGATGGCACCACCATGTCGGCAGTAGCGGCCTTCTTCACCGTGCCGTCCTGGTTGAGCTCATCCTTGGCAGATGCTCGCAAATTGGGATAGAGGAACAGGAACTCTTCGCCGACGGGCACACGGAAGCCCTTCAGCAGATTGTTCTGTGCGGCCTTCATATACTCCGTGACGGCTGCACGCATGATGCTGGGCGTGATGTCGGTGTTCTGACACGCCTCGCGGATCACCTCGTCGAAACTGAGCGTACCGTGGGGCACTGGCACGGCATAAAAGGAGTGGGTGCCTACTTTCTTGTTCTCGAGAACTTTGTACTTGATTTTTGCCATGATACTTTGAGTTTTGGGTTAATATACTATTAGTTCGGAGTTAATATACTATTTTCTCGCTAATAATATACTAAAACCTTTGCGGGGGTTTACCTCAAAAAAGAAAAAGAGACGGAATGGCAAAATTATTCCGTCTCTTTTTCGTCTGTCTGGCTGTTGAGCGCAGTCATCACGGCTTGCAGTTCTTCTACGTCTTCAGCAGAGATGGGCGGCTCGTCGTCGTCATCGTCGTAGTCGAAGAGCATGGGGAACATGTCGGCCACGGTCTTGCCTTGTGGATCACGCATGACGTGGATAGCGGCATAGACACATTCGGCCATCAGTTGGTGCTTCAGTAGGTCGCGGCGACGGTAGCCGCGGATGATGCGGCGCACCTCCCAGAAGCGGAGGTCGTAGAGGAATTCACGGCGGGGGATTCCAATTTCGCCCACTAACAACTGGTAGATGTCGTGGGCGGTGGTTAGTTTTTTGCCTTGCCCTTTCCTTTCGCTGGCTTTTCGGCTGGTTCGCCCTTGGGGATGTTGTAGAACTTCGCCCAAAGGTTGATGATGGTACCGAGGGCCTTGCCGAGTTCGATGGGCGTGGTGTCGTTCATCAGGTCGGTGTCCTTGATGGGCGCGTCTTCGTCTTGGCTCTGATAGTAGGCCATG
>DEWO01000102.1 GCA_002363695.1 Prevotella sp. UBA3208 | reverse complement strand
TGTCGCGTGCCAAGGTGCGCCCAGGCAAGGACGTGGTGTTCGGACCGACCTATCTGGTGGTGGCCGACGTACCGCTGCCCTTTGCCATTCCCTACGGATTCTTCCCGTTCACCAAGAGCTACTCCAGCGGTTTCATCATGCCGACCTACGGTGACGAAACCTCGCGAGGCTTCTATCTGCGTGACGGCGGCTACTACTTTGCCATCAGTGACAAGATGGACCTGAAACTGCTGGGTGACATCTATACCAAGGGCTCATGGGCTGTCAGAGGATTGACCAACTACCGCAAGCGCTATCGCTACAATGGTACGTTCAGTTTTGACTATCAGGTCACGAAAACGGGTGACAAGAATATGAAAGACTATTCGAAGACCACCAGCTTCTCCGTGAAGTGGCACCACACACAGGATCCGAAAGCCAATCCACACAGGACGCTGACAGCCAGCGTCAACTATGCTTCGACGAGTTTCGACCGTAACAACCTGAACTCGCTGTACAACCCGCAGGCGCTGACCCAGTCGACGCGTACGTCGTCTGTTGCCCTGGGTGTAGACTTCTCGAGCATAGGTATGCACCTGTCTACCAACCTCAATCTGGAGCAGAACATGCGCGACTCGACCATCGGCATCAAGTTCCCTGACGTCACCGTGTCCATAGCCCGTTTCTATCCCTTCAAGCGTAAGAAGATGGTGGGTGACGAGCGTTGGTATGAGAAGATTTCGGTGGACTACACCGGAAGCCTGACCAACAGCATCAACACCAAGGAAGAAAAGATTATGAAGTCAAGCTTGAGCCGCGACTGGAAAAACGGTATGCAGCACAAGGTGAAACTGGGTGCCAGCTTCATGGCTTTCAACTACCTGAACCTGAATCCGTCGTTCGACTTCACAGACCGTATGTACTTGCAACAGCAGCGCCGTTCATGGGACGTGGACAACCAGCGTGAGGTGGTGGATACCCTGCAAGGATTCTATAACAACTACGAGTGGAATATGTCGTTGTCGGCATCTACTAAACTCTACGGATTCTACGTGCCCAGCCGCAAGTTGTTCGGCGATAAGATACAGGCTATACGCCACGTGCTGACGCCGTCGCTGTCGTTTAACTACCATCCGGACTTCTCGGCCTCGCGCTATGGTGTCTGGGACAGTTATGAAAAGGTGGACGCAGAGGGGAAGGTGACAACGGTGGACTACAACCGCTATCAAGGTATGGTGTATGGTGCACCGGGTCAGGGCATGGCGGGCAGCCTGTCGCTGACGCTGTCGAACAACCTGGAAATGAAGGTCAAGTCGGACGAAGACTCGACGGGCTTCAAGAAGGTGAGCCTCATTGACGACCTGAGTGCTTCTATGTCGTACAACATGGCCGCCAAGGAGCGCCCGTGGAGTGATCTGAACACCACACTGCGTATCAAGGTCACCAAGAACTATACGTTCAGTATGAACGCCGTCTTTGCCACCTATGCCTATGAGGCAGACTCGGTAGGAGCAAAACCTTATGTAGGTACCCGTACAGAGTATAGTAAAGGCCGCTTCGGACGTTTCCAGGGTATGTCACAGAACTTAGACTATACGCTGGACAACAAGAAAGTGGCTAACTTCTTCAAGTGGTTGCGTGGCGAGAAGCGTGACAAGAAGGACAAAGACAAGGACAAGAAGAAGGACGGCGAGACGTACGACACAGGACTGGACACCAACCTGGACGACAAGATGGAGGCTGGTAAGCACGCGGCAGAGCGTGAGACGGTCAGTGCTGAAACCGATGAAGACGGATACATGACCTTCAGCATCCCTTGGTCGCTGCGCTTCGGCTATGGTATCACTATGCGCGAGAATACATCGGGCAATTTCAACTATGACACCATGCGCTATCCGTATAAGTTTACCCAAAACCTGAACGTGTCGGGTAGTGTCCGCCTGTCTGAGGGCTGGAACATCAATTTCTCGTCAGGCTATGACTTTGAGAACAAGAAAATCTCCATGACGACGGCCAGCCTGTCGCGTGACCTGCACTGCTTCAATATGTCGTGCCAGATTACCCTTGCTCCCTATACCAGCTACAACTTCTCGTTCCGATGCAATGCTGCCACGCTTGCCGATGCTCTGAAGTACGACAAGCGAAGCAGTTTCTCCAATGCTGTACAGTGGTATTAAGAGATGAGATTACACTGAGAGGTTTGATTACACTGAGAGGTCAGGCTTTCATCAGGGCATTGAGTGACTCCTGCTCGCCTACGACCCAAATGATGTCGCCAGCCTGGAACCGGCGTTTCGGGTTAACGAGTGACAGATTCTCCTTACCTTCCTCCAGGCCAATGACCATGCAGTTGTAAAGGTCACGGATGCCACTCTCAATCAGTGTCTTGCCCACGAAACGGCTGTCTTCGCCCAAGATGAGCTGGCGCAGTTTCATCTCACGATTCTCCAGGTCGAAGTCGTCACCGATGACCTCAGTCTCAATGGCATGTGCAAACTTGGTCAGCTGTTCGTCGCTGCCAATGACCTGCAACTTGTCACCAGGGAAGATGACATAGTCGCCGTTAGGGATGTTCAGACGGAAGTTGGCGCGTAGGATACTGCTGACATGAACCCCGTACTTGTTGCCCAAATTCAATTGCTTCAGCGTGCTGCCCATCCATTGCGAGTTCATGGGGATGGACAACTCGGCAATGTGGACATCGCGGTCCAACAGTCTGCCCTCGTAGAGCGGGCGTTTCTTGCCGTGCACCTGTGCCTCAATCTCACGGGAGCGCAGATTCGTGATGAACAGTCGTTCCAACTTGATGCTACGCTGCTTGACAGAGCGCGAGACAATGATCATGGCTACGGCTATGAGGCCGATGGTGATGATGATGGCACTGGATAGCTGGCTGAGATAGTGGCAGATGTAGAAGATGAAGGCTACGGCGATGACCACACGTACCAGAATGGTAAACAGCAAGGGCAGCCGGTTGATGTTGCTCTCGTTCCAGAGGGCCCGAAACTCCTCGCTGCGATTTTTCTTCATAATCATGGCGCGCAGGAAGGGCGCAATGAACAGGACTGTCAGCACACCCGTGATGATGTTGACATACCAGTGCATCTCCCAACTGGGTAGCAAGTCGCGCATGAACGGCAGGAAGAAGGTAAACATGATGGCAATAACGGCTGATGTGAGAATGGAGTAGATGATGGTGTTGACTATCATCTGTGTCACCAGCCGTTTCCACTTGCTTTGTTCTTTCGTGTTAGGATGGCTCATGGAAAGCTGGTTCAGCAATTTGACAATCTTGTTGGGCAAGCGTTTCTCCAAGGCACTATAAGCTGGGGTTGCCAAACGTATCATGTAAGGAGTCAGGAAGGTGGTGATGACTGATACTGCCACCACAACCGGATAGAGGAAGTCGCTGATGACACCCAGCGACAGACCCAGCGAGGCAATGATGAACGAGAACTCACCAATCTGTGCCATCGAGAATCCGCATCGCATGGCTGATTTCAACGACTCGCC
>DEWO01000046.1 GCA_002363695.1 Prevotella sp. UBA3208 | reverse complement strand
GCTCATTGAGGGAGGCAGCGAAGAGCGCAGGCGGCTGATGGATGTTGTCATCTCGCAGTACGACCGGTCATACATAGACCACTTGGTGCGCTACAACAATGCGCTGGCCCAGCGTAATACCCTGCTGAAGATGGACGGTCAGGCCGATTCCCCTACAGCCCAGTCCTATGACCCGGCACTGATGCAGATTTGGGAGGAGCAGATGGCTGAGGAGGGCGAACAGTTGTACGAGCGTCGCAAGACATTTGTGGAAGAGCTGACGCCCGTATTCCAACACTATTACGAGCAGATTTCGCAACATCGCGAGCAGGTGGGACTACGCTATGTGTCCCATTGTCAGCGAGGTCCGCTGTTGGACATCATCCAGCGCGACCGTTACAAAGACTACGCTGTCGGCTACTCGCTACACGGTGTGCATCGTGACGACCTGGAGTTCTCGCTGGACGGCTACCAGATGAAGCGTGAGGGCTCTCAGGGGCAGAACAAGACGTACGTCATTGCCCTGAAACTGGCTCAGTTTGAGTTCCTGAAGCGGACGGCCTCTCAGACGACGCCCTTGCTCTTGCTGGACGACATCTTTGACAAACTGGATGCCAACCGTGTGGAGCAGATTGTGCGTCTGGTGTCAGGAGACAATTTCGGACAGATTTTCATTACCGATACCAATCGTGACCATCTGGACCAGATACTGAGCACCTCGGTCCTGGACTATAAGATTTTCCACGTGGACTCGGGTGAAATCAATTGTAAATCGTAAATGTTATAGAGATGTTCAGACGTGATGTGCAACAAGTGAAGAACCTGGTTCTGCAAGTGCTACGCGAGCAAGGGCTGGAGACACCGCTACAGCAGAAACGGCTGGTAGAGGCGTGGCCAGAGGTGGTCGGTCCTGTGATAGCCGGTTACACGCTAAACACCTATATCTACAATCAGACGCTGTATGTACGACTGTCGAATCCCGCCTTGCGTGCCGACCTGAGTATGCAGCGCAGCGAACTGGTAAAGCGCCTGAACGACCATGTGGGTGAACAGGTGATAACCGATGTGCGCTTTGGATAGTTTAACTAGTAAAAACTAGTCCAACCTAGTAAAAACTAGCAAAAAAACTACTCCACCCTCCCCCCGTCATACTAAAAGACAACAGCATCCATCCCGATGTCATGTTCGTCGCAGGGGACGTTGTCTGCCAGTTGCCAGGAGAAACACATTCCAATCTTGTAAACATCAGGGATGAGCGTGAGGAAGCGGTCGTAGTACCCCTTGCCGCGTCCCAGACGATGGCCCTCTCTGTCGAATGCCATTCCGGGTATGACCGCCACGTCTATCTGCTTATAGTCCGTGAAGCGATGTCCCACCGGTTCCATGATGTGATATGCCCCCGGTTGCAGGTCGTTCAGTCCTGTGTAACAACGCAGTTCCATGTCCGTATCGTTGACCACGCGGGGCAGCAGAATGGTCTTGCCTTGGCTGAGCAGTTCATCCAGCAGTGGCTGGGTCTGCACCTCGTCGGGCAGTGCACTATATAATAATAAAGTACGTGCACGCGAGTAATGTGGGTCTTGCTTGAGACGGGCTGTTACAGCACCTGATTCGTCAACGGAGTGTTGTTGCTTCCGCTGGCGAATCAGTTGTCTGAGTTCCTGTTTGGTCATTAGGCCACCTTCTTTTGTTGATCTTCCTTTTGGGGAGGTGCAGGGAACGCCTTGTTCTCACGGAATACCTTCAGCGTCTCCATGATGGCAGGATCGTCCTCGTTCAGGTAGTGCAGCCATGCGTCCTCGCTCATCATGTTGTAGATGATGCGGCTGTTGATATAGCGCTCCAGCATCTTGTGCGACTTCTGGATCATCAGGTTGCGACGCTTCAGCCCATGCTTGTCAGCATAGTCGGCAAAAGCCTCGACGGTGTTGATTTTCTTCAGATAGCGCTCCATCTCCTCCAATGTCTTGTAGTCCTTCAGCTTCTGGCGGTTGTTGTCTGTGTACTCGAAAGCATACTGGATGATGAGTCCGCTCATGGAAGCCTGCTTATAATAAGAGGTGACATTGGTGGTGTCTTCTGCTATGAATATGTCAGGGGTAATGCCGCCGCCACCGTAGACGGGACGTCCCAGACTGGTCTTGTAGGCCGGTCCCTCGTGCTTGATGCTGTCCTGCGAGAAGAACTCGCCGTGCTCATAGCGTGTGAGGAGGTCCTCCTCATAGTCCTTGTTGTCGCCTGCTGTATAAGGCTTCTGGATGCAGCGTCCTGAAGGTGAGTAATAGCGGGCAATGGTCAGACGAATCATGGAATGGTCGTTGAACTCGATGGGCTGCTGTACCAGACCCTTTCCGAACGAGCGGCGGCCGATGATGGTGCCGCGGTCATTGTCCTGGATGGCACCAGCCAGAATCTCAGAGGCCGAGGCTGAGCCTTCGTCAATCAGGACAACCAGGGGAATCTGCTGGTATGAGCCGCGTCCGTCGCTGCGATACTCCTGACGGGGTGACTTGCGCCCCTGGGTATAGACGATGAGCCGGTTCTTGGGCAGGAACTCGTTGGCTATCTGGACAGCCGACTGCAGATAGCCGCCTGTATTGCCGCGCAGGTCGATGGTCAGGCTTCGGAAGTCCTCCTGTGCCAGACGTGACAGCGCTATCAGCAACTCGGGATAGGTGTTCTCTCCGAAATTCTTGATGCGGATGTATCCAGTCTGCTGGTCGAGCATGTAGGTGGCTGTTACGCTTCTGGTGGGAATGTCGCCACGGGTGACCACAAACTCACGAATCTTCTTTTCGCCAAAACGCATGATGCCCAACTTGACCTTTGTGTCCTTAGGGCCTTTCAGCCGGTGCATTGCTTCCTCGTTGGTCAGCTTCTTGCCGGTGAAATTGTCACCGTCCACTTGGACTATCTTGTCACCGGCTATCAGTCCTGCCCGTTCTGCCGGTCCGTTGCTGATGACCTGTTGCACGTGCAGCGTATCCTTGCGGATGGTGAACTCGATGCCTACGCCGGAGAAAGAGCCGCGCAGGTCGTCGGTAGCCGTCTGGACGTCCTTGGCAGAGATGTAGACGCTATGAGGGTCCAGCTCAGACAGAATCTGTGGCATGGCCTTCTCCACGAGGTCGTTGACATCGACGGTGTCTACATACTGGTCATCGACGATGTGCAGCAGGTTGTTGAGCTTGTTGCTGCCAGAGTTGATGATGCTCAGCCGATTGCCGGAGAAGTGGTTGGCGTAGAATGTGCCGATGAGGATGCCCACCACCACACAGATGGCCATCACAATAGGCATGAAGCGGTTATTTTTCTTGTTGTTCATATCTTAATCTCCTAAATATTCTACCTGAATGCCTGCGCGCTCCAGCAGCTCGATGCCGTCGGTAAGACGGTATTTCTCGCCGTAGACCACGCGTTTGATGCCTGCCTGGATGATGAGTTTGGCACACTCGATGCAGGGCGAGGCGGTGATATAGATGGTAGCGCCGTCGCTGTTGTTGGACGACCGTGCCAGCTTGGTGATGGCGTTAGCCTCGGCATGAAGCACATAAGGCTTGGTGATGCCGTTGTCATCCTCGCACACATTTTCGAATCCGCTGGGCGTACCATTGTATCCGTCACTGATAATCATTCCCTCCTTTACCACCAGCGCACCTACCTGCCGACGCTGGCAGTACGAGTTCTGTGCCCAGATGCGGGCCATCTGCAGATAGCGCAGGTCAAACTTATGTTGCTTGTCGCTCATGATAGTCACTTTTTTGCCTTTTTACTTTTTGGAGTGATTCCGTTTCTCTTGAGTAGTGCCTCTATCGTGGGTTCGCCGCCGCGGAAGCGCTTGTAGAGCGTCATCGGATGCTCCGTACCACCCTTTGACAGGATGTTGTCGCGGAACGACTGAGCCGTCTTCTGGTCAAAGATGCCGTGGCGCTTGAATACGCTGAAGGCATCGGCATCCAACACCTCTGCCCACTTATAGCTGTAGTATCCTGCCGCATAGCCGCCGGCCATGATGTGCGAGAACTGTACGGTCATGCACGTGTCAGGTAGCTGCTCACCCAGGATGGCCTTCTTCCAGGCCTGCTTTTCGAAGGGGATGATGTCTGCGTCAAAAGCCTCCCGCTGGGTGTAATAAGCCATGTCGAGCAGCCCGAACGACACTTGTCGCAGACAGGCTGTGGCAGCCATGAAGTTGCGGCTTTTGGTGATGCGCCTGATCAGTTCGTCGGGCAACGGTTCTCCCGTCTGATAGTGGAAGGCGAAGGTGCGCAGGAAGTCTTTCTCGACGGCAAAGTTCTCCATGAACTGCGAGGGCAGTTCAACGAAGTCCCACCAGACATTGGTTCCGGAGAGGCTCTCGAAGCGCGTATTGGCAAACATACCGTGCAGCGAGTGCCCGAACTCGTGCAGGAACGTTTCCACCTCGCTCAGCGTCAGCAGCGCGGGCTTGTCTTCAGTCGGCTTGGTGAGGTTCATCACCACGCTGACGTGCGGACGGACGTTCTCGCCCTTGCGGTCAATGTACTGTCCCTGATATTCCGTCATCCAGGCACCGCCCTGCTTGCCCTTGCGGGGGTGGAAGTCGGCATAGAAGACAGCCAGGAAGCTGCCGTCCTTGTCGAACACTTCGTAAGCCTTGACATCCGGGTGGTAGACGGGAATGTCTTTGTTCTCCTTAAAGGTGATGCCGTACAGCCGGTTGGCCAGTCCGAAGACACCCTTGATGACGTTGCTCAGCTCGAAGTAGGGGCGCAGCATCTCGGCATCCAGATTGTACTTCTTCATCTGCAGCTTGTGGCTGTAGAAACTGCTGTCCCAAGGATACATCTTATTGAGTCCTTTGTCCTTTGCCCCTTTTCCTTTACCCTTTGCGTCCTCGCGTTCGAAGAGCTTCTTCAGTTCCTCGCGCTCCTTCAGGGCGGTAGGCTTATAGGCATCGATGAGATTGTCCAACAGCCGGTAGACATTGCGGGCGTTGGAGGCCATGCGGCGCTTCAGCACATAGTCGGCATAGGTCTTATATCCCAGCAGCTGGGCTATCTCGCGGCGCAGGTTGATGAGCCGTTTGCAGATGGCCAGGTTGTTCTCGCTATTGTCGTGGGTACATACCGTATTGCGGGCCATATACATCTGACGGCGCAGCTCCCGCTGGGTGGAGTAGGTCATGAAGGGAGAGTAGCTGGGCATGTCGAGCGTGAACACCCAGCCCTGCTTGTCCTGCTCCTTGGCTGTCAGGGCTGCTGCCTCGCGGGCTGTCTCGGGCAGACCGTCCAGCAAGGCCTCGTCGGTGATGTCCAGCGTGAAAGCCTTCTGCTCCTTCAGCAGGTTCTGCGAGAACTGCAGACCGAGCATCGAGGCTTCCTCTGTCAGTTGGCGCAGACGCTCCTTGCCTGCCTCGTCGAGCAGGGCACCCGAGCGCACAAAACCCTCGTAGCAGTTGTCGAGCAGCCTCTTTTCCTCAGGTGTCAGCTTGCGATGGTGCAAGTGTACCTGGCGGATGCGCTCGAACAGGCGCGGGTTCAGCCTTACGTCGTTGGCGTGTTGTGTCAGTATGGGCTGCATCTTCTGCGCCAGTGCGTCCATCTCGTCATTGGTTTCTGCCGACAGCAGGTTGAAGAATACCGTGCTGACCCGTGACAGCAGGTCGTAGTAGCCCTCGTCCTCTTCGGTATTGATGATGGTGTTGTCGAAGGTCGGCTTCTCGGGATTGTTGATGGTTTTCTCTATCTGTTCGTTGTCACGTCGGATACCCTCCATGAAGGCCTCTTCGTAGTCCTCCAGACGGATGCGGTCAAACGGCACCGTGTCGTGTGGGGTGCCATACGGTTCAAAAAAGGGATTGATATGTTCGCTCATACTAACGTTATTCTCTATTTAGCGTGCAAAGATAGTCAAAAAAGTCGATACAAAAGCACGATTAAACAGAATTAACTTCTCATTCACATCAGCAGCCGTTCCAGCGATGGTATTTCTATGCGTCCGCGATGTAGCGTCAGCAGCCCGTCGGCTTGCATTTCGTTCAGGGCGATGCTGATGTCCAGACGGCTGTCGTTCAGTTCGTCGGCCAGCTGTCTCATGAGCATATAGAAAGTCTTGGGTCCTGCCGGATAGAGACAACGTGAGAAGAAGAAGCGCGTGATGCGCTCCCGCAGGTCCTTGGGTGTCTGCCGCCACTGGTTGTGGTGCAGGCGCTGGCTTTCCGTCGCCAGCAGGTTCAGCATGTTCAGCCGGAACACCAGTTGCGTTTCCAGCAGCAACATGACCTCCTGCTTGTCCAGGGTGATGAAGTTGCAGGCTGACAGCGCCTTGAACGTGGAAGTATAGTGCTGGTTGTAGCCAAACAGGTGTAGCGGTTGAATGATGTAGGGGGCGCTGATTTCCTCGCAGACGCGGCAGGTGTGGCTGTCGTTCCGGCTCTCAATACCCACCGTGCCGCTGGCCAGGAATATCAGGTGTGTGCAGGGGTCTCCCTCGCTGACCAGTCGCTTGCCCGTTGCCAGTTTTGAGAAGTCGAACTTGGTGTGTCCTGCCACCTGCATCAGGTCGGCAGAACTCATACCCTGAAACAAGGTGAACTGTAGCAGCCTGTCGTAAATCTCCATGATTTCCTACTCCTGAATCTTGTCCTTCAGCGAGGGAGAGAACCATACGCGGTTGTGGCCTTTGTCGTCGTAGATGAGGTAGGCCATCAGTTCCGGATGCTTTTTCAGCACCTCCTTGGCACCCTTCAGGCCCATCACCATGAAGGCGGTGGCATAGGCATCGGCCAGGGCACAATGGTCGCTTAGCACGGTTGCCGACAGGATGCTGTGCTGTACGGGGCGTCCCGTCTTCGGGTCAATGGTGTGGGCATACTTCCGTCCGCCCTTATAGTAGTAGTTCCGATAGTTGCCGCTGGTGGCCATGCACTTGTCCGTGACGTTGAGCACCGTCTGCAGCTCGGTCTGTTCAGCCATGGGGTCGTCGGTAGGCTTGGTGACGCCGATCTTCCAGGGCAGCCGTTTCTCGCTGATGCCCTTGGTGGCCACCTCGCCGCCAATCTCTACCATGTAGTTCTCTATCCCCTTCTCGCTCAGCAACCCGGCTATGATGTCTACCCCGTAGCCCTTGGCAATGGCCGAGCAGTCCAGCATCATGCGCGGGTCATTCTTTTGTATCTTTTGCCCGTCAAAGCTGATTTTCCGGTAGCCTATGAACTGCTTGAGCGAGTCTATATCCTGCTGGTCGGGCATCTCGCCGTTCTGGAATCCGAAGCCCCAGGCGTTGACCAGCGGAGCGACGGTGATGTCGAAGGCTCCCTGTGTGTCGTCGCTCACCTGCTGGGCGGTCTGGAACACGTGGATGAACATATCGTTCAGCGCTGTGGGTTCGTTGCGGTTGATGCGCGAGATGATGCTCTGCTTGTTGAACATCGACAGGGCGGAGTCTACCTCCATCATCCGGGCCTCAATCTGTGGTCTCAGATCCTTGTCGTACTGATAGCTGATAGAGTAGGTGGTGCCGAAGATGGTACCTTTGCAGTACTGGTAGGGTGTGGCCTGCTGTTGGCGGATAATCAGGATGGTACCTACAACGAGTATCGTCAGGAAGGGTATTTGCCAGAGCAGGCGCCGCTTGGGTTGTTTGTCCATAAGTCTGTATTTTAGTTAGTGGTTTCAGATATCTATAATGACGTTGAAACATGCCGTCAGGTTGTCCTGGCCGTTGGTGCCGAATCCCGGGACGTACCACGTGTTGCCGAGTTCGCCGTCGTTATGGAACAGCCTGCGCTTGTAGCGTACGTCCCAGCCCAGATGGAGGGGACCGAAAATCTTGGCATCTATGCCGAAGACCAGCTCCAGCCAGTGCATGTTACACGCCATGCCTTGGACGCCGTAGCCTGCACTCGACATCCATACCGGGTCTGGCAGGTTGGCACGGATGATGTCCACCTTATAGCTGGTGAAGGCGTAGCGGAAACCGGCAAAGATGCGGTTGGCCTGATGCTTGCGCTTGATGACGTTCCAGTCCATGCCGATGCGGAAGTAGGGGGCTGTCGTCTTGTATGTGATGTGCGTCACCTCGTCGTTGTCGCGGTTAGCCATACCGATACCCATCTCAAAGACCGGGAACCACTGGTCGTGCAGGTTGACGCGCAGCGCACCTCCTATGTCACCGTGGTCGCTGAACATACGTGTGGCGGGTCCCACCAGGTCGAA
>DEWO01000113.1:5267-5808 GCA_002363695.1 Prevotella sp. UBA3208 | reverse complement strand
GTGTGGGGTGCGGCCGCTGTGAAATTTCCTGTAGCGATGGCGGTCATCAGGCCATCGTCTTCGACCCGTCTACCCGCCAGCCACACATCGTTGGCAAGAAGTGTGTGGGTTGTCACCTCTGCCGGCTTGTCTGCCCGTCAGGTGCCATCGAGTTGACTCGACGCATTGATAAAAAAGAAAATCACTAAAACATTATAACAAGCGATATGAAAAGACTACTAATTCTATTCTTCGTAGGTTGCGTGTGCAGCGCAAGCTCTACGACGGCCTCGGCGCAGGGGCTCACCGACATGAGCCGCAGCCGGCAGGCCAAAATGCAGAACCTGCCGATGGGTGCCACCCAGTGGACGGGCGGCTTCTGGGGCGACCGCTTCAGCGTGCTCTCGACGACTGGCATCTGGTCGATGTGGGACACTTGGAACACGCCCTACGAGACCATGGACGAGCTGGGGCTGCACGGCAGTCACGGTTTTGCCAACTTCCAGGTGGCCGCCGGCACCGTCAAAGGCAAGCACCACGGTCCTCCGTTCCACGACGGCGA
>DEWO01000113.1:447-5144 GCA_002363695.1 Prevotella sp. UBA3208 | reverse complement strand
CTGATGGACCGCTTCATCGAGCAGGTGGCGCTGGCCCAGCGTGCCGACGGCTACATCCACACCCCAGTGGTCATCGCCGAGCGCAATGCGGGCATCGACAGCCACGCTCTCACTGAAAATGCAGCGGGCATCGAGATTGGCAAGGACCAGAAGCACGCCTTCGCCTCGCGCCTGAACTTCGAGACCTATAACCTGGGCCACCTCATCACCGCGGGCATCATACACAAGCGTGCCACGGGCAAGACGACGCTCTTCAACTGCGGACGGAAGGCGGCCGACTTCCTCTACAACTTCCTGACCAACGACGCTGCCGAACTGTCGCGCAACGCCATCTGCCCCTCGCACTACATGGGCGCTGCCGAGATGTACCGCGAGACGGGCGACGAGAAGTACCTGCGGCTGGCCGAGGGGCTGATAGCCATCCGCGACTCGGTGAAGAACGGCGAGGACCACAACCAGGACCGCCACAAGCTGCGCGACCAGTACGAGGCCATGGGGCACGCCGTGCGGGCCAACTACCTGTATGCCGGTGTGGCCGACCTCTATGCCGAGACGGGCGAGGCACAGCTCATGCGGAACCTGTCGGCCATCTGGGACGACATTGTCAACCACAAGATATACATCATGGGCGGCTGCGGTGCGCTGTACGACGGCGTCTCGCCCGACGGCACTACCTACAACCAGCCCTCCATACAGCAGATTCACCAGGCCTACGGACGGCAGTTCCAGCTGCCGCAGGAGGCTGCCCACAATGAGATTTGCGCGCAGATAGGCATGATGCTCTTCTCGTGGCGCATGTTCCAGACCACGGCCGACCCGAAGTACATCGACAACATCGAGAACGAGCTCTACAACGGCATCCTCAGCGGCATCTCGCTCGACGGCCGCGACTTCTTCTACACCGAGGCCCTGCGCCGCACCAAGGAGTTCCCCTACACCATGCGCTGGCCCAAGCACCGCCAGCGATACATCACCTGCTTCTGCTGTCCGCCGAACACGCTGCGCACCCTCTGCGAGGCTCAGGAGTATGCCTACAGCGTCAAGGGCGACACGCTGTGGGTCAACCTCTACGGCCAGAACGCACTCAGGACCAAGGACCTTGAGGTAGAGCAGCAGACCGGCTACCCATGGGACGGCCACGTGACGCTGACCGTGAAGCGCGCCAAGCACTTGGCCAGCATCCGTATGCACATACCCGGCTGGGCTACCGACATGCAGCTCCGACTGAACGGCCAACCCATCACGGCCGAGGCACTGCGCGAGCCGCGTAAGTGGAAGAAGGGCGACCGCGTCGAGCTCATCCTGCCCATGAAGCCCCGCCTCATCGAGGCCAACCCGCTGGTCGAGGAGGCCAAGAACCAGATTGCCGTCATGCGCGGACCCATCGTCTACTGCCTGGAAGAACAGGACATCCAGGGCGGCCACCGCATCAACGACATCGCCATCCCCACCGACGTCCAGTTCAAGGAGACACGCGTCACCATCGGGGGACACGAGATGGTGGCCCTCGAAGCCGACGTACCCGTAGTGAACCGGGAGACATGGCGCAACGACGAACTCTACCGCGAACTGCGCCCCGCAAATAGCAAGAATGCCCACATCCGCCTCATCCCCTACTACGCCTGGGACAACCGCGGCATCCAGAACATGTCGCTCTGGCTCCCCCTGGCACGATAGGCCGGACAGCCATTATTCATCCCGTCCAAGGTATTCGAAACCGCGGAAAGATTTTTGTCGGTTGTCGGAGCCACCTATATATATAGTGGCTCCGTCGACCGACGAGAATCCGCCACATAAATCGACAAATACCATAGAGAAACAATAACCCACGCTTATTTTCCAATAACCCAGCCTTATTGCTCAATAAGGGCAGGTTATCATACAAGCGGATTTCAGATAGGCAGAGCATTTTGGCGCTCACATCATTTAAAGGACATCCTGTCGTTTGCTCTCCCTCAAATTGAGCTTTTTCTGCAACTTTTCCACAGAAATCTTTTCTTTCTGCCAAATTTTCATTATCTTTGCCCTCGCATTCAGCAAAGAGTGCAAGGACATATTGCTCGTTTCCAACCGAATCGCTACCTCGAAAAGAATCAGAGCAAATCAATACCTAAGGAGACACGCTATAATGGCGTGGGCTTCTCCATAAGGTATTGAGGTTTGTAGCGAACCCGGTTGGATATGGCAGCAGTCTGCGCCACTTCTGTATCTACAGAGTGAGGCGGAGACGCTGGCTAAAACAAAGAAAGAGAAAAAACATCTGTAGATATGAGAACAAAACACTTTATTATCGCAACGATGCTGGCCGCTCTGCCATGGGCTGAGTGTCTGGCAGACGGAGTCCGATTCCTTGTGGTGAATGGCAAGGATGGAACGAATACGACTTTCGCATTATCGGATAATCCGAAGGTTTCATGCAAAAGCGGCGAACTGACGGTCACTGCTGGCAGCAGGACTTTCACATTGGGTCTTGCCGATGTGCAGAACTATCAGTTTGCTGCTGAATCCACGGGCATCGAGAATGTCATAAAGGATGGCAGCGTTAAAATGGAGAACGGCTGCGTGGTCTTTAGCGGGCTGAATGCAGGAAGCACTGTCTCCGTATACCAGCAAGACGGCAGACTGATAAAAGACAGTAAGGCAGATGCTGGCGGCAATGCTATCGTTGAGTTGTCTGGCATGCCGAAAGGCGTACTGATAATTCACTCGAACAAGACGGATATAAAAATCATAAACAGATAAGCAGATATGAAAGCAAAACTATTTTCCTTGATGCTTGGGCTTGTCACATTAGGCCAATCTGCCCTTGCACAGAACACGGGCTACAAGATGAACGTGAAGATGACCGACGGCTCCTTCTTCAGCGTCCCAGCCGATGACGTGTCAGAGGTGTATTTCACCACGACAGAAGAAAAGCAGTTCACTGACACTTACTACACCGTGAGCGGACGGGTGGAGAAAGGCCCGTTCAAGAGTGGCACAACGATTACGATGCAGCCACTTGACCTCACGGCGAATGCGCTTGGGACTGCACAGACCACGATGACGTTTGACGATTGCGGCAACTATGCCTTCCGTAATACGCTGTTCAAATATCCTTACGTACAGGTGTCGGCTAATGGACTGTTCTTTAACGAGGTCAACGACTACAACACACGCGACACGCAGATCAGCTTGCAAGGTTATGCTGACCTGCAGAACGGAAGCAAGGTTAACGTGAATGTCGTTACACATCTGATCTCCGAGCGTGTGGTCAACCTCGTCATCGGTGGCCTTGATTTTGATGTTGCCTTAAGCCAGGCACAGGGAGAATTGCTCTCGGCCTTTGGCTTACAGAGGTTGAACGACAAGAGTTTTACACAGGTCTCGATAACTGACGGCGACGACTATGCCGCCGGTCTGCTGGCCATCACCATGCCGCTTCTATACAGCAGAAAAGGCTCAGAGCTGATTTCCTGGATGACACGACTCCGCTACGATTTTGCAGATGATGGTAAATTCACTGAGCAGAATAAAGAGCAGTACAAGAAAGACAGAAATAATCTCAGCCTTTCGTCTAAAGTACAGAGACTGATAGAGAAGTATAATGAGTATGGAGTATCTATCAGTGTGAAGGACTTGAAGTATTTCTACGACTGGGACGATGACGGCGTGGCAGGCAATGAGATATATGACCCGTCGCAGCCAGCTACATGCGACGTGACGAGCATCAGCGCACCGATGGAGGGCGGCGAATATACCGTGAACGTCAGTTGCAACGTGCCGCTGTATACCTCGCCGTTGAACAATGGGGATGCAGAACCAACGTCAGTATACTATGAGCCGTTTATACAGTCAGACATGAGCCTAACCACTTCATACGATAATGGTGTTCTTAGCATCACGGTTAATCCAGCTCAATACCGCATAATCAGTGACAGGAATGTTATCCTTTATGATGCCGTAGGTAATGCTGTAGTCTCTGTCAGCATCTCACAAGAAGGTAATCCTAATGGAACTTTCCTCACTAACGAAGGAGTGTCTTATGTTACGGAGATTTGTAGATTGCTCGCACAAAGTCATGTTAAATACAAAATCGCAGATGCAAAATATACGGGTATCTTCCCCTCCGAGGATTTTAAGGCTCCACTTGCCCCCTATGATTATAATGTCAGGGATTTGTTTAGTTTTCCCTATCAGGTAATCAACCGAAACACCCAACTTCTGAGGATGGCAAGCGAAACGGGTGTTGATGCACTTAATCCGATGTGCTACGTAACCAATGCTTTGATGTACTACGAACTCGTTACACTCTTTGGCGACGTGCCATATATCACGACTCAGCAGGATACATACAGTATTCCGAGAACGTCAGCCAACGAAATCCTCACCCATCTTATTACAGACCTGACTTCAGCGATGGAAAAGTTAAGCGATGTCAAGGCTGGTTATATCAGTGATGCCAATGGTATCGCCATGCCACCCAAAGACCTTGCTCGTGTTATCCTTGCCGACATCTATATGTATCAGGGGAAATATGCCGAGGCGAAAGCATTACTCAACGAAATAGTAAACGCTAATCGTTACAGCCTTGTCACATCCGTCAACGATTTGGGAATCGACTGCTCAGAAATCATCTGGAGCATGCCGTCATCTGGCCAAACCAGAGCGAGAGCGAACAGAGCTACTATAGTACTAAATGACAATTGTATCGTTAA
>DEWO01000113.1:0-328 GCA_002363695.1 Prevotella sp. UBA3208 | reverse complement strand
GAGTATCTGAATCAAGTAAAATCAGCCAAGGGCATTGAGACCACGTCGACTGACGTGCTCCCTGCAATCTCCGAAGTGCGCAGCAAGATACAGATTGACTTTGGTGGCTACTTCGCTTTCCTTAAGCGCACAGGGCTTGCACAATCGACACTCGGATTTGAAGAGTATCAGCTATTGTTCCCGATACCTCAAAGCGAACTTGACATGAATCCTGCGATGACCCAGAATCCAGGGTATAATGGTTCTGTGACAAGGTAATACAATATCGTTGCAATCATATTAGGCCGTCCATCCGTGGGCGGTCTTTTTGGTGACTTTTCCAATAAAT
>DEWO01000134.1:5938-6080 GCA_002363695.1 Prevotella sp. UBA3208 | reverse complement strand
AAATTAATGCAGGTATTTTTATTATCGGAAATAAAATAGTCAGTATTTTAGGTCAAGCACGTAATGGCTTTGATAGTCGCCGTAAACCTGCTTCTTGGGAGTGATGGTGTTGAGGACTGTTCCTCTCGCCAGTTTTTGACCT
>DEWO01000134.1:0-5863 GCA_002363695.1 Prevotella sp. UBA3208 | reverse complement strand
AAAATGTTTGCAGGTTTGCCAAAAACGTCATATCTTTGCATCGTCAATCAGCGAGAGTGCTGGTGACTGAGGACCCTCACACAGGTCTAAGTATTAATTAAAAAAAGAAAGGATAACAAAGATGAAAAGATTGTTTATGGTAGTCGTAGCCATGCTCAGCATGACCATGACATTTGCAGAGAACGAGAATGCAGCCAACCTCAACAATGCCGAGGCTTACAACATGACAGTCAATATGAAGAAGCTCGGACAGGCGCTGAATCTGTCAAAGGACCAGATGGAAAGCTTTAGCGAGGTTCATAAGACTTTCAGCGCAGAGATGCAGTTTGCTGCACATGCCTCAGGTGATGAGCGTCAGAAGATGGTTGACAAGGCTATCAACAAGGACTTGGCTTGGATGGACTACATCCTGAACCGCGACCAGTATCGTCGCTACGTTATGCTCCTTAATGTTACGCTCACCAATCGTGGATTGAAGTAAATGTTTTTAGTTTAAGTTGTAATGAAAGAGCCGTCATCTTAAGATGATGGCTTTTTTATGCAAAAAATTTGGCTATGTCGCCAATACTTCGTACCTTTGCAGACACAATAAATAAGCAAAAAAAGAAGATATGCTGGGACTCAGCTAAGCTCTTACACTTAATTTTGATTAGTTTTTTTACTCATGAAGATAGCAATTGTTGGAACTGGATATGTAGGTCTGGTCAGTGGTACCTGTTTTGCTGAAATGGGTTCTCACGTTACTTGTGTTGATGTGGACGCTCAGAAGATAGAGCGCTTGAAGAATGGCGAGATGCCTATCTATGAACCCGGGCTCGAGGAGTTGGTTCACCGCAATGTCAGCTATGGGCGTTTGCAGTTTACGACCGACCTCACTGAGGTTCTCGACGATGTCGAGGTCGTGTTTTCCGCTGTGGGTACGCCTCCTGACGAGGACGGTAGTGCTGACTTGAAGTATGTGCTGGCTGTTGCCCGCCAGTTTGGCCGGCACATCAATAAATACACCATTCTGGTGACTAAGTCTACCGTGCCTGTCGGTACGGCTCAGAAGGTAAAGGCTGTCATTCAGGAAGAACTTGACAAGCGTGGTGTGCAGGTGCCTTTCGACGTAGCCAGCAACCCTGAGTTCTTAAAGGAGGGTGCTGCCATCAAGGACTTTATGTCGCCTGACCGTGTAGTGGTAGGTACGGAGTCCGATCAGGCCCGCGAGGTCATGACGCGCCTCTATCAGCCGTTCCTCATACAGAACTTCCGCGTGATATTCATGGATATCCCCTCTGCTGAGATGACGAAGTATGCCGCTAATGCCATGCTGGCAACACGTATTTCGTTTATGAACGATATTGCCAACCTCTGCGAACGGGTAGGGGCCAATGTGGACAGTGTCCGGCAGGGCATTGGACGTGACTCCCGTATCGGTCCTAAGTTCCTCTATGCCGGTTGTGGCTATGGGGGCTCTTGCTTCCCCAAGGATGTCAAGGCACTGCTTCATACTGGTATCGACAACGGCTACCACATGGAAGTCATTGAGGCAGTCGAGCGTGTTAACGAACGCCAGAAAGCCATTGTCTATGACAAGATTATTCGCACGGCAGGTCCTGTTAAGGGAAAAACGGTTGCCGTCTTGGGACTGGCTTTCAAACCCGATACGGACGATATGCGCGAATCCCCTGCGTTAGTTGTTATTCAGAAACTGCTTGCCGATGGGGCTACCGTTCGTGTCTTCGACCCCATTGCCATGGATGAGTGCCGTCGTAGGTTAGGTGATGTTGTGACTTATTGTAAGGATATTTACGACTGTGCCAACGATGCCGACGTCTTTGCTCTGATGACAGAGTGGCGCCAGTTCCGTATGCCCTCGTGGGATGTCATCTACAAGGTCATGCGGGGCCATGTCGTTGTCGATGGTCGTAACATCTACAACCGTCAGGAACTTGAGTCCCTGGGCTTTACCTATACGCGCATTGGTGAGAAATAGTTATATGGAAATATGAGAAAAGTAAGATTTGTTCTATTGTCGTTGGTGGCAGCCGTGCTTGTGAGCTGTGGCACCACCAAGACTGTGCCCATCACTGGGCGCAAGCAGAATCTGGTGGTGAGCGACGGTGAAATGCTGAGTCTCTCCAGCCAGCAGTATAGCGACTACATGAAGACGGCAAAGCCTTCCACCAATGCGGCCAATACCGCCATGGTAAAGCGGGTAGGGCAGAGGCTGGCAACAGCTGTCGAGAGTTATCTCCGCAGCAATGGCATGGCCGAGGACGTCCAGTACTATAAGTGGCAGTTCAATCTGGTACAAGACAAGAATGTCAATGCCTGGTGTATGCCTGGTGGCCTTATCTGCGTTTTCGAGGGTCTGCTGCCTGTTACCAAGGACGAGCCCTCACTGGCTATCGTGCTGGGGCATGAGATTGCCCATGCCGTAGCCCGTCACTCTGCTGAGCAATACAGCACACAGTATCGCCAGCAGTACGGTATGCAGATAGGCTCCGCTGTAGCCAGTGCCGTGGGTGTGGGCAGCAATACCATTGCCCTGGGGCAGGCTATGGCCTCGCAGGGACTGGGACTGGCTAACCTGAAGTACTCGCGCAACCACGAGAGCGAGGCCGACCACTTGGGACTCATCTTCGCTGCCATGGCAGGCTATGATCCGCAGGTGGCAGTAGGCTTTTGGCAGCGCATGGCAGCCCAGAGCAGCAACACCACCTCAGAGTTCCTGAGCAGCCACCCCAGCGATGCTACGCGCATCAAGCAGATTCAGGGTTGGATGCCCGAGGCACTGAAGTACTATAAGGCAGCAACAGGTATTTCTGGTAAAACCAGAGTCTCTGGTTCATCTGGCAAGTCTGGTATCCCCCAAACCACTAAGACCATCCATATTTCAAGCAAAAAGAAGTAACGCACATGAAGCATACCTTATTGACATTAGGACTGTTGGTGGCCGTCAGTGCTATGGGACAAACCCGGAATGGCGGTATTTCGGCCGAGATGCTGCAACAGATAGAGAAGCAGAACCCACCCACGGCCTCTGACCGTGCATTGCGCAATGCCTTGGCAGCCAATGCCATCGACCTGTTGGCCAAGAACCAGCAACATGCAGGAGCCCTTGACACCTATTTCAGCGTAGAGACCAAGGCGCAGTCCATCACTGACCAGAAGTCCAGCGGGCGCTGTTGGATGTTCAGTGGACTCAACGTCCTGCGCTCCAACTTTGCCAAACGCACTGACTCGCTGACCGTTACCTTCTCGCAGGACTATCTCTTCTTCTGGGACCAGCTGGAGAAGGCCAACCTCATGCTACAAGGGGTCATCGACACGGGTAGCAAACCTATTGACGACCCTCGTGTTCAGTTCTTCTTCCACCATCCGCTCAGCGACGGTGGCACTTTCTGTGGTGTGGCTGACCTTGCAGAGAAGTACGGACTGGTACCTGCCGAGGTGCAGCCCGAGACCTACTCGGCTGACAACACCTCCAAGATGTCCGGCATCATCAAGTCCAAGCTCCGTGAGCAGGGACTCGAGCTGCGAAAGATGTTGGCTGACGGCAAGAAGCAGAAGGATATCCAGCAGCGCAAGACCCAGATGCTCAGCGAGATATACCATATGTTGGTCATTACCCTTGGCGAGCCCGTCAAGGAGTTCACCTACGCCTTCCGTGACAAGAAGGGAAAGGCTGTGACCGCAGCCCGTAAGTACACCCCGCGTGAGTTCTATCAGGAGACCGTCGGTGGCCCTCTGAACGGCACTTTCATCATGGTGATGAACGACCCCCGTCACGACTACTACAAGACCTACGAGGTAGAGTACGACCGCCATACCTACGACGGTCACAACTGGAAGTACCTCAACCTGCCTATGGAGGACATCGAGGCCCTTGCTATCGCAGCCCTTAAGGATGGTCGCAAGATGTACTCCTCTTATGATGTCGGCAAGCAGCTTGACCGCAAGCGCGGTTATGCCGACCTTGACAATTTTGACTATGCCTCACTCTTCGGTACCACCTTCACCATGGACAAGGCTCAGCGCATCTCAACCTTCGACAGTGGCTCCACCCATGCCATGACCCTCACTGCTGTCGACCTCGACAAGGACGGCAGTCCCCTGAAGTGGAAGGTCGAGAACTCATGGGGCAGCGACTGGGGACAGAAGGGCTGTCTCATCATGACTGCCCGCTGGTTCCGTGAGTACATGTTCCGTCTGGTGGTCGACAAGCAGTACGTCTCTGAGAAACTGCTGAAGGATTATGCCCAGAAGCCCGTCATGCTGATGCCCGAGGATCCCCTCTTCCAGATGGACGAATAAACGCAAGTCTTTAAGCCCTTGCACTAAGCAAGTACCCAAGCTATACCCAAGTCCTACCCAAGTCCACGGAGCACCTTAGGACTTGGCTACACCTTGGGTACACCTTGGGTAGGACTTGGGTATGACTTGCCAAAGGCTTTAGCTGAATATCAACAAAAAGGCTGGAAAGTTTTGTGATTTGATAAGAAATGTATCTTTGCAGGTGACCCATTATTGTTTGATGAATTTCAGGCGCAGGGAGTTCAAGACGACGCTGACGCTGGAGAAAGCCATGAGTGCCGAGGCCCACATGGGGGTAATCTGCCAGTGGAGGTCGAAGAGGTAGGGTAGGCCAGCGGCCAGCGGGATACAGACGACATTGTAGATAAAGGCCCAGAAGAGGTTCTGGTGAATCATGCCAACGGTGCGCTTGGAGAGGCCGATGGCCTCAGGAATGCGGCGCAGGTCGTCGCCCATGAGGGTCACCTGAGCCACGTCCATAGCAACATCAGTGCCGCGACCCATGGCAATGCTGACATCGGCACGAGCCAGTGCCTGTGAGTCGTTGATACCGTCACCAACCATTGCCACCTGATGGCCCTCGGACTGCAGCTGTCTGACGAGGTCTTCCTTGTCCTGCGGCAACACCTCGGAACGATAGTGGCTGATGCCTGCTTCTTGGGCAACCTGTCGGGCACGTTCATCCTTGTCACCAGAGCACATATAGACCTCAATGCCTTGCTGTCGCAGGGCTTCCATGGCCTCTCGGGCATGGGGCTTCAAGGTCTCTGAGTGCTGAGTTCTCGGGTCAGAACCTATTACTGTCAGTGTCCCCGTCTTGTCGATGACGAGTGCGCTGACATTGCGCATACCCTCAAGGGCTGTGGCATCCTTGATGAGGATGTTCTTCTGGGCAGCCTTGCCGATGCCCACCATGAGGGCCGTAGGTGTGGCAAGTCCCATGGCACAGGGACAGGCGATGACGAGTACGCTGACTGCTGACAGCAGAGCTTGCGGCAGGCAGGTGGTTCCCCCTGCAAGGAACCAGACGAGGAACGTCAGCAGGCTGATGGCTACCACGGCAGGAACAAAGACGAGGGCTATGCGATCTACGACGCGTTGAACGGGAGCCTTTGAGCCTTGTGCCTCTTGTACCATTCGGATGATGTTCGCCAGCATGGTCTTTTGGCCCACCTCCTGAGCACGGAAACGGAAGGTACCCTGCTTGACGATGGTGCCTGCCAGCACCTTGTCGCCAGTCTTTTTCTCAACGGCATCGGGTTCACCGGTTATCATAGATTCGTCAATGTATGCGGATGCACTGCTTACCACAGCACCATCTACGGGTATTTTCTCGCCCGGACGAACCTCTATGGTGTCTCCAGGCTGGAGTACGGAGAGGGGAACATCGGTAACGGTGCCGTTGTCTACCAGATGGGCAGTCTTGGGTTGCAGCCCCATCAGGGCACGGATGGCCGAGGCAGTGCCGTTCTTGGCACGTTCTTCCAGCAGTCGCCCCGTCAGCACGAAGGTGATAATCATGACGGACGCATCGAACCACGTGTGCCATGCTATGCCTCGG